>JAPOVI010000024.1 GCA_026708265.1 Acidobacteriota bacterium | reverse complement strand
GAGCAGGCCCAGAGAGGGGGGCGTGTCGATGAAGATGTAGTCGTATCGCTCCACGGCCGCGCGCAGCAAGGGGCGCAAGCGACTCTCGCGCCGGGACATCCCGACCAGCTCGACCTCGGCGCCGGTCAGATGGTGGTCGGTCGGAATGAGCCGCAGGCCGGTGACCTGGGTGTCGAGCGCGAGATCCTCCGCGACGGCCGCGTTCGAGGTCAATGCCTGGTAGATGTTGCGCCGCTCGCCGGCTTCGTCCTTCAGCCCGAGCCCGCTCGTGAGGTTCGCCTGTGGATCGAGGTCGACCAGGAGCACCCTCTGATCGCCCATGGCGAGGGACGCGGCGAGATTGATGGCCGTGGTCGTCTTGCCGACGCCCCCCTTCTGATTGGCGATCGCGATAATCCTGCCCATCGGCTCCGGCGCCACGTTTCTGTCAAACGGCCTAAAGTTACAATTCAGCGAGAACCGCTGAACGATGGTACCGCGACGCCGTTGCCGGGACAAGCCGACGGCCCCCGGTCGTCCGACAGCCCCATGCGCCCATCGACTGCCCGCCGATGAATGTTCCACGTGGAACCCGCGTTCAACAGGGGGCGGGCGGAACCGCCGCGTCCATCTCGTCGATGATGGCCTGCGCGGCACCCGCGCGGTCGGCCGCGTTCAGTATGGGCCGGCCCACGACGACGTAGTCCGACCCCCAACGAACCGCCTGGCTCGGCGTGGTCGAGCGCTTGTGATCGTCGCGGGTCGCGCCCGCCGGCCGGATTCCCGGACTGACAATCAGCACCCCCGTCTCCCGCGGCCACGTTTCTCGACAGAGTCGAATGGTCTCGCCGGAAGCGATCACCCCGTCGCATCCGTGATCGAGGGCATCCCTCGTCCTCGCGATGATCCAGTCGTTCAAGGTGACGCCACGGGCTGCCTCGGCCGGGGCGATTCGAGAGAAGTCGCCGGCATCGAGGCTCGAGACATACGGCACCGCGAGGAGCGCCGGCCAACGGCTGCCGGCCTTCGCGTCGCGGGCCATCGCGATGTCCCGCAACTGCATGTTCTGGTGGAGGGTCAGGAACCGGATGCTCGGGTCTCCATGCAGATCGCGAACGACGTCCGCCACGGTGTTGCCGATGTCCGGCACCTTCAGGTCGACGAAGATCCGCTTGCCGTCGCCGGCGATCCTCTCCCACAGGGCCGCCAGGCCTCGGGCCCGCAACCCGGCCATGAGGAGCCGCCAGCCGATCTTGTATGTGCGGACGTTCGACAGCTCGTCGACGACGGCGTGCGCGATCTCGACGCTCGGAACGTCCAGGGCCACAATCAGGCGGTCTCCACCGGTCAAGTCTCGCTCCCTCTCGGTTGGTCCTTCTCTGGAGAGTCGGCAACCAGAGTCGGTCCAGAATCGCTTTGCGTGAAACGAGTCAATAATCTACACGACAAGTGCGGCCCTTCGGCTGGAACGCCTCCCCGACCGCCTGTCGTCGAGTCGCGATCCCAACGCCCCGGCCTGACCCGCCATGGCGCGCGATGTTCCACGTGGAACATCCGGCCGCGCCGGCCGGATCCGGGGTCCGGCACAGCCGAGGCCAGCCGCTCGGCTGTCGCGACGAACCGGGCGAAAGAGAAGCTGACAGCGTTGCGACGCACCGCCCGATGACGACTCCCGAAACCGAACGGCGACAGGTAGCCGACCGCATCGCCCGGCGCGCGAACCGCGCGGGGCTGCAGATCGACTCCCTTCTCCAGGACGCCCTCGCCGCCTACCTCGACCTCCTGCTACGCTGGAACCGCCGCATCAACCTGACCGCACTGACCGATGACGACCCCGGCATCGACCGGCTCGTCATCGAACCGCTCGTCGCCGCGCGGCGTCTGCCGATGCCCGATGCCGTCGTCACCGACATCGGATCGGGCGGGGGCTCTCCCGCGGTACCGATGAAGCTCGCGGCCCCCGCGGTGCGCCTGCGCATGGTCGAATCGAGAACGAGAAAGGCCGCGTTCCTTCGCGAGGTCGTGCGGCGGCTCAGGCTGGAGCAAACGACCGTGGAGGCCTGCAGATACGAGGAGTTGGCCGCCCGGCAGGAGCTCGCCGGGCAATCCGGCGTCGTGAGCGTGCGGGCCGTACGAACCGGAGCCAGGATGCTGGACCGGATCGAGCCGTTGGTCAAGGACGACGGCTTGGTGTTTCTCTTCGGGAGCACTCGTGGGAGCGTCGACGCCATACCGCCGCCCTGGCGGGTGGACGCCGCCTATCCGCTGCTCGATCCGGCCAGCCGCTTGGTGGTCCTCCGGAAGCGCCGCCGCTGACGCGCACGCGCCGAGCCGAACGATCAGCCCGCCGACGCCGCTGGCCGGCCTGCCGCCTGGTGGTCCTCCGGAGCGCCGCCGCTGACGCGCACGCGCCGAGCCGAACGATCAGCCCGCGGACGCCGCTGGCCGCGCCCGCCGGGGATCCTCATCTTCGCCGTCGTCGACGCCGGCCGCTCGACCGCTCCACCGCTTGACATAGGCCCCGAGCACCGCGACAGCGGCCGGGGTGACGCCGGGAATGCGGCCGGCCTGTCCGAGGCTGGCCGGCCGGACCGAACCGAGCCTCGACACTACTTCCGTCGACAGCCCCGGCACGTCGGCGTAGCGGAACCCGGCCGGGATGAGCCGGCCCTCGTCCTTCGCCGATCGGGCGATCGTGGCTTCCTGCCGGCGGAGATAGCCTTCGTACTTCACCGCCGTCTCCACGCTCGACCGCTCCGCCCCCGCCGCGTCGTCGCCGATCTCGAGCGCCACCACCCCCTGCTCGGCGAGCGTGGTCAGGGTCGTCTCCGGCCGGCGGAGCACCCGGGTCGCGGCGACGGTGCGGCCGCCCTCCCGCACGCGGGCCGCCCGCACGCGCGCGAGGTTGCGCTCGAACCTCGCACGACGTTCGCGGAAGCGTTCCCATCGCGCGTCGTCCACCAGACCGACCTCGCGGCCGCGCGGCGTCAGGCGCAGGTCCGCGTTGTCGATTCGCAGCAGCAGGCGGTGCTCCGCCCGGGACGTGAACATGCGGTACGGCTCGAGACAGCCCCGGGTCGTCAGGTCGTCGACCATGACGCCGATGTAGGACTCGCCGCGCCGCAGCACCCAGCCGCCCTCTCCGCGGGCGCGCCGGGCCGCGTTGACCCCCGCCACCAGTCCCTGCCCCGCCGCTTCCTCGTAGCCCGAGGTTCCATTGACCTGCCCCGCGAGATAGAGCCCCGCGATCTTCCGCGTCTCCAGGGTTGGCCCGAGCTCGGTCGGCTGGATGAAGTCGTACTCGACCGCGTAGCCCGGACGCAGCATGACCGCGTCCTCCAGCCCCGGGAGGGCGGCGATGATCTCCTCCTGAACCTCTCGCGGCAGGCACATCGAGCAGCCGCTGACGTAGATCTCCGGTACGTCCAGCCCTTCGGGCTCCAGGAAGACCTGGTGCCGCTCGCGGTCCGGAAACCGCATCACCTTGTCTTCCAGCGACGGGCAATAGCGGGGTCCGATGCCGGTGATCCGTCCGTTGTAGAGCGGCGATCGGTCCCGGTTCCGGCGGACCAGCTCGTGC
>JAPOVI010000352.1 GCA_026708265.1 Acidobacteriota bacterium | reverse complement strand
CGACTACATGATCGGCAGCCTGATCGACACCAACCGCAACATCGCCATCCACGGCGAGCTGATCTTCCATACCTCGATGGACGACCACCTCGTCGCCCTCCACGCGGAGACCGGCGAGGTGGTGTGGGACACCGAGGTCCTCGACTACACGGTGAACCCGGCCAACCAGACCTCGGGGCCGATCGTCGCGAACGGCAAGGTCTACTCCGGCCGGAGCTGCGACCCGCGGGGCGGGCCGCACGCCTGCGTCATCACCGCCCACGACGCCGCGACCGGCGAGGAGCTGTGGCGCACGCGCCTCATTCCGGGGCCCGGCGAGCCGGGCGACGAGACCTGGGGCGACGTCCCGTTCGAGGAGCGCGGGCACGTCGGCTCGTGGATGGTGCCGAGCTACGACCCGGCGCTGAACCTGGTCTACGTGGGGACGTCGGTCACCTCGCCGGCGCCGAAGTTCATGCTGGGGGGCACGGATCTCACGCACCTCTACCACAACTCGACGCTCGCCCTCCACGGCGACACCGGGGAGATCGTCTGGCACTACCAGCACATGAACGACCACTGGGACCTCGACCACCCGTTCGAGCGCCTGCTGGTCGACACGCCCGTGCGCCCCGATCCGTCGGCGGTGAGCTGGATCAACCCGCGCATCAATCCCGGCGAGGAGCGCCGCGTGCTGACCGGCATCCCCGGCAAGACGGGCATCGTCTACACACTGGACCGCGAGACCGGGGAGTTCCTGTGGGCCACGCCCACCATCACCCAGAACGTGGTGAGCGGCATCGACGGCGCAACCGGTGCGGTGACCGAGAACGCCGAGCTCATCTTCACCGCGAGCGGCCAGCAGGTGCTCGCGTGCCCGCACGCGACCGGCGGCAAGGACTGGGAGGCGGGCGCCTACTCGCCGCTCACCAACACGATGTACATGCCGCTCCGCAACGTCTGCGCCCGCATGATGGCGGAGGACCCCGAAACCCGGACGAACCGCCTCTACGCCATCGCCTGGCGAGGCGAGCTGGCCCCCGGCTACGACGACGTCGGGAGCGTGCAGGCCATCTCGGCCGAAACCGGAGAGGTGACCTGGAACTACCAGCAGCGGGCCGCCACCATGGCGCTGGCCGCCACCGGCGGCGGGCTGGTGTTCGGCGGCGACGTCAACGGCCGCTTCCGTGCCTTCGACGACCGGACGGGGGAGATTCTCTGGGAGATCAACCTCGGCTCGCCGGTCTCGGGCTTCCCGATCACCTACGCGGTCGACGGCCGGCAGTACGTCGCGGTCAGCGTCGGCACCGGCCGCTTCCTGGACCTGACGCCGGAGCTGCGCCCGAGCAGCGGCAACAACCTGTTCGTCTTCGGTTTGCCGTGACGGTCAGTGGCACCCGCCGGCTCCCGGCGCGCCTGGCTCGAGGAGGCTGGCGCCTCTTCGGCGTCACGTCCCACGGCCGTTCCCAAGGGCGGAGCGGCCGCTGGCGGGCGACGAGGGGCAGATCCTGGCGTTGCAGCTCGAGGAGGACGCGCACCTTCTCCTGCAGCGGCGCCTCTGCGCGAGCCCGGTGCCAGGCCCGCTTCCGTTCCAGGAGGTCCCGCACCTCGTCCGGCAGGCGATCCTCAGGCATCGTCGGGGACCTCCGTCGCGATGGCGTGCGTGGTCAGGACCTGTCAGGCGGCCCGATCTGCAAACCGGGTCGTTCGGCGTCCCCAACAGGCTCGCAGGGCCGCGTGCGCTGCCGGCGCTCGACGCGCGAGAGCCGTCGTCTGATAGAGTGCCGTCTCGTCACGGCACCCAGGGCAGTTCGGTGAGCGAGGAGCAGCTGCACAGCCCGCTGGTCCGGGTGGTCATCGCGGCGGCCATCCCGACGTTCCTGTACCTGCTGCGCACGGCCACGCCTTACGGCCGCCTTGCTACCGGAATCTACTGATGTCAGTCCGACCGGTCGAGGGCGAACACGCCGTTGCCCGCGTTCGGGGGCAACTCGTCGCCTTCCTCGCGGTCGCGGTGCTGGCGGCCGGTCTCGCAGCGGGGTGCGGCCGCGAATCGCCAACCGAGCCGACCTGGCTGGAGGCGCGGATCTCGTTCTGGCGCGACTACCAGCGCGGGCCCGAGAAGATCGACATCTACCTCGACGAGTGGTTCGTCGGCACGCTGCACCTCTCGCGCCGCACGCCGCCCGACTGTCGTCACGTCAACGAGCACATCCAGTCGACCTGGTTCGACGTGATCACGGCGGAACGCCCACCGGGCACGTACGCAGTTCGAGCCGTCGGATTCGACGACTTCCCGGGCGACCCCTCGACCATCGAATGGGCGGCGACGGAACGGTTCGAGCGGGGGTGCACGGCGTACCGGTTTCAGTGCGGCGACGACCTCGACTGCCTGCGGTGAGCGTGCTCCCTCCGTTCGCCGCCCGCGTCGTCCGGGCGGCGGCCGTGCAGGCGAATGCCTTCCGGCGCTCGGCGAGCTCCGTGGAATCGGCAGCGGATCCGCCTGGCCCCGAGCCGACCGGGTTGCGTGCCGGCAGCGCCGTGCGCCAGGATCTTCGGAATCGCAAGGGAGGCGTCATGCTCCGATCCGACCGACCGTGGTTCCCGTTTCGCTCGGCGTTGGCGGCGGGCAGCATCGTCGCTGCCGCCTTGGCCATCACGGCCGGGCCGCCCGTCCTGGCGCAGGAAGCCGACCGCATCCGTCCCGTCACCGACGCGGAGCTCGAGAACCCGAGCGACGCCGAGTGGCTGATGTGGCGCCGGACGCTCGACGGCTGGGGCTACAGCCCGCTCGACCAGATCGACCGCGGCAACGTGGGGGACCTCCGGCTGGTCTGGACGCGGGCCCTCGGGGCCGGCCGGCAGCAGGGGACGCCGCTGGTCCGCGACGGCGTGCTGTTCATGCCGAACCCGAGCGACGTCATCCAGGCCATCGACGCGGTGACCGGCGACCTCATCTGGGAGCACCGGCGCGACCGCCCCGACGACCTGGGCGAATACATGATCGGCACGCTGACCGAGACCAACCGCAACATCGCCATCCACGGCGAGCTGATCATCGACACCAGCATGGACGACCACGTCTTCGCTCTCGACGCGGAGACGGGCGAGGTGGTCTGGGACACCGAGATCCTCGACTACCGGGTGAACCCCGCCAACCAGACGTCGGGGCCGATCACGGCCGGCGGGAAGGTCTTCTCGGGCCGGAGCTGCGACCCGCGCGGCGGGCCGAACGCGTGCGTCATCACCGCGCACGACGCCGCCACCGGCGAGGAGCTGTGGCGGACGCGCCTCATCCCCGCCCCCGGCGAGCCGGGCGACGAGACCTGGGGCGACGTGCCGTTCGAGGAACGAACGCACGTCGGTTCGTGGATGGTGCCGAGCTACGACCCGGAGCTGAACTTGGTCTACGTCGGCACGTCCGTAACGTCGCCGGCCCCGAAGTACATGCTCGGCGGCACGGACCTGACGCACCTCTACCACAACTCGACCCTGGCCCTCGACGGCGACACGGGCGACATCGTCTGGTACTACCAGCACATGAACGACCACTGGGACCTCGACCACCCGTTCGAGCGCCTGCT
>JAPOVI010000304.1 GCA_026708265.1 Acidobacteriota bacterium | reverse complement strand
GGCGTCCTTCCAGGCCGCATACGAGCCGAGCCTCCGGAGCGACCGCCCGCACTCGGCCAGGTGCATCAGCGCCCGCGCGCAGCGGAACTCCTCGCGGTTCGCGGCCAGGTCCGCATAGAAGAGGTACTCGAACGGGCGGTTCGGAATCGGCCGCGACTCGAGCTTCGTGAGGTCGATGTCGCGCAGTGCGAAGACGCTCAGCGCCTTGAACAGCGCCCCCGCCTCGTTGGGGACGGTGAAGACGATGGTCGTCTTGTCCGGCGGCCCCAGGGGCGCGGCCTCGCGCGCGACGACCAGGAAGCGCGTGAAGTTGTCGGCGACATCCTGAATCGCCGTCCGGATGACCCGCAGGCCGAAGACGGACGCCGCCCGTTCCGACGCGATGGCGGCGCTGTCGGTGAGGTTCTGCTCCTTGATCATCTTGGCGCTGCCGGCGGTGTCGTAGGTCGCGACGATCTCCACGTCGGACAGCGTCCGCAGGAACCGGTCGCACTGCTGCAGACCCTGCGGATGGGAGTAGACCTTGCGGACGTCAGCCAGCCGCGTCCCCTCGCACACGATCAGGTTGTGCACGATGGCGCGCTTGACCTCCGCGACGATCGGCAGCTCGTGCTCGAGCATCAGGTCGTAGTTGCGGTGGATCGTGCCGCCGATGGTGTTCTCGATCGGGAGGATGCCGTGCGTCGCCTCGCGGCGCTCCACGGCCGCGAACACGTCGTCGAACGACCGCCGGGGGAGCGGGTCCGCGCTCGGATTGAACTGCAGGGCCGCGGCCTCGCTGTACGCGCCGGTCACGCCCTGGTATGCGATGCGCACTTCGTGGGCGGGCTCAGGAGGACGCTTCGGTGTACTCGCGCGTCTCCCAGACGGCCTCCGCGGACCGGGGCTCCTTGGGAGCGAGCAGGTCGTCCACCGCGCGTCGTCCCTCGAGGGCCGCGTCCCGCGCCTTCTCGACCGTCCCGCGCGCCCGCTCGAGCTCGGTGATCATCGACTCGACCATCGGCTCGATCTGCCCGCGCACGCGACGGCCCCTGTCGGTCAGATAGAGAAAGCCGACCAGCCCTCCCGCAACCGCGCCGAGCAGCGTTGCCGCGAACACCTGTGAGCGTTCGTCCACGCGACCTCCTTCTGCCGATGATACACCCGTCGGGCCGGCGGCACCGGGGCGCGCCGGGCCGGGGCGCGTCGGTCAGAAGCGCAGGGCGAGCCCGGCGGTGGTGCGCCAGAATCCGGTCGGCGCGAGGTCCAGGGTGCGGAAGGTGGTGGCTACCGATGCCTGGCGGAAGTAGCGCATGTCGAACCGCGCCCCCAGGCGGTCGGTGAGGAAGCCCATGATGCCGCCCCCGGCCACGGCGACCAGGCCTTCGCGCCGTTCGCCGGGATCGCTCCCGGTCGCTCCGACGTCCATGCGCATCCAGCCCGCCCCGCCCAGGGCGTAGGGGCGCACGGCGCGCAGCGGAATCGAGACGACGAAGCTCCCGGAGATCTGCGACACGAGCCCTTCGCCTTCGAAGCCGTGCACCGCGAGGGGACCGGCGGTGCGGCTGAAGTCGATCTCGAAGCCGAAGACGCTGATCGACGCCAGCGACACACCCGTAGTCGCCACGCGCTTCGTCCGGTCGTCGCTGAAGGACGTGCCATAGAAGGGCGTGAACACCGTGTCGGCCTGCGCCGGCGCGGCCCCCAGTCCGGCGAGAAGAAGCCCCGCCCCCACGGCTCGCCCGACGCGCCGCATGCCGCGCACGCACCTCACTCGAGCACCTCCGACTCCTCGGCCGCGGGCGTCCAGCCGTGACGGCCCCTGAGCGGCACGAAGCGGCAGGGATCGGCGGCCTGCTCCCGAAAGGCGGCGCCCGTACGCCGCACCACCGTCAAGGTCTGCAGCGTCGGCGAGCCGACCGGCATCACCAGCCGGCCTCCGTCGGCGAGGCGGTCGCGGAGCACGGACGGAACGCGGGGCGCCCCCGCCGCCACGAGGACGGCATCGAAGGGTCCGCCCTCGAAGTCGGCCGTGCCGTCACCGTTCACCACGGTCACGTTCGCCGCGCCGAGCTCCGCGAGGGCGGCGCGCGCCCGTGCCGCCAGCTCCGGCACCCACTCGACGGTGACGACGTCGGCGGCCAGGCGCGCCAGGATCGCCGCCTGATAGCCGGAGCCGGTGCCGACCTCCAGCACGCGCGCCCGCGGCGACAGCGCCAGCGCCGCGGTCATCGCGGCCACCATGTAGGGCTGCGATATCGTCTGGCCGTGGCCGAGCGGGAGCGGGCAGTCGTCGTACGCGGCGGGCTGCTCGGAGCGCGGGACGAAGCGGTGACGCGGCACCGCGCGCATCGCATCCAGGACGGGAGCGTCGTCGATGCCGCGGGAGCGGATCTGCAGATCCACCATGCGAGCCCGCTCCCCGGCGCGGTCGCGGTCCTCGGAGAAGAACATCGGCGGCAAGATGGGCACGCGGGGGGTGAGGAGTCTGCGCCGTGGAAGCAGCGACACACGAACCCCGTGCCCGCGCAGACTCCCAACGCGCCCGCAAGGGCGCGCGGCGACCTTTCGCCATCATAAGGAGCGCCACGGCACGGGGTCAAACCGCGAGCCGGCGGCGCGCGCGGGTCTATAATCCCGCCATGCCGGCCGGCCGCCTCGGGCCGTGATGGACGTCATCCGCTCGAAGCTCCGCATCGACAGCCCCGACTACCGCGCGAACCGCGACGCCATGATCCGGCTCGTGGCCGAGCTCGACGAGCGCCTCGCGGCGGTCCGGAACCCGGCCGCCGCGCCCGCCGGGAGGCGGGAAGGACGGCTCACGGCGCGGGAGCGGGTCGACCATCTGCTCGACCGCGGGTCGCCGTTCCTCGAGGTCGCGCCGCTCGCCGCGAGCGGTCTGTACGACGACGCGTCGCCGGGCGCCGGCCTCGTGACCGGCATCGGCCGCGTTGCGGAGCGCGAGGTGATGATCCTCGCGAACGACGCCGCGGCGAAGGGGGGCACGTACTTCCCCGTCACGGTCAAGAAGCATCTCCGGGCCCAGCAGATCGCGCTCGAGAACCGGCTTCCCTGCATCTACCTCGTCGATTCGGGAGGCGCGTTCCTCCCGCTCCAGGCCGAGGTCTTCCCCGACCGCGACCACTTCGGCCGCATCTTCTTCAACCAGGCGCGAATGTCGGCGGCGGGCGTCGCGCAGATTGCCGTCGTCATGGGTTCGTGCACGGCGGGCGGGGCCTACGTCCCGGCCATGTCGGACGAGACGGTGATCGTGCGGGGCGCGGGAACGATCTTTCTCGGCGGGCCGCCCCTGGTGAAGGCGGCCACGGGCGAGGAGGTGACGGCGGAGGAGCTCGGCGGAGCCGACGTGCACACGCGCCTCTCGGGCGTCGCCGACTACCTCGCGGAGGACGATGCGCACGCGCTCCGCATCGCCCGCACCATCGTCTCGACGCTGCCCCGCGGCGACCGCGGCATCCCGGACGTCGCGGCGGCGGAGGAGCCGGCGTACGACCCGGACGAGATCCTGGGCGTGGTGCCGGCCGACCCGCGCCGGTCCTACGACGTCCGCGAGCTGCTCGCCCGCCTCGTCGACGG
>JAPOVI010000235.1 GCA_026708265.1 Acidobacteriota bacterium | reverse complement strand
CCGGCCGCACTGGGGCTCGTCAACCTCACGACGCTCCCCGTCTACCGCGTCGCCAACACGGCGGCCGCCTACCGCGGCGCGGTGGTCGACCAGGAGATCGATGCGCTGGCCGAGGCCGTCGCCCTCGACCTTCTGCAGGTGTGGATCGCCGACCTCCACCGGACGGTCGAGGAGCGCGCCGGCACTCTCGACATCGCCGATGGCGAGCAACTCCGGCGCTGGCGCGAGGGGCTTCGGGCCAACCGCACGGCGCTCGCCCGGCACCGCCACGAGGGGCTCGAGCGCTTCAACACGGCGCTTGCCGTGGTGGAGAAGCTTCGCCTCATCGAGACTGAACTCGCGGGTGCCCTCTCGGCCGACCTCCGCGCCGCTCTCGCGTTCGCCCGCGGCGGCGCCGGCGCGGGGTCGCGCTGACACCTTTATATGTACGAGCTCTTCACTCTCGGCGGTGGGCCGTACCTGGTCGACCTTCTGAACGCGGTCGCAGCGATCACGGCGGGCGGCGCCTACGTCACGCTTGCCCAACTCGCCGGTGCGGGCGGAGTCGCCTGGATCGTGTTCCGCACCGCCTTCGGCGGCAGCTGGCGCGACAACGCCAAGTGGATCCTCCTCTTCGTCGCGATCTGGGGCGCCATGATCGTGCCGCGGGCGACCGTGCGGGTGGTCGACCGGCTGGATGAGGCGCTGGCACCGGCAGTGGTCGCGAACGTGCCGATCGGGCTCGCGCTCTTCGCCTCGGTCACAAGCCAAGTGGGTGACGGGCTCATGCGCCTCACGGAGCAGGCCTTCTCCCTCCCGGATGACCTCGTCTACCACCGCCACGGGCTGATCTTTGGGGCGCGGCTCGCCGCCACCGCGACCCGGCTCGAGGTGACCGACGCGGTCTTCGCCCGAAACCTCCGGAACTTCACCCGCCAGTGTGTCTTCCACGCGCTCCTGCTGGGTCACATCACGGCCGACGATCTCCGCGAGAGCACGGACGTCTGGGACCTGGTCACGGCCGCCGGCTCGCCGTCGGCCGGCGCCTCGCCCGCGCGCATGTTCGAGTTCGCAACACGCCAGCCCGCGGGTGCCACGGGCGCGACGTCCGTCGACAAGGCCATCGTCACCTGCCGGGACGGCGCCGCGCGGCTCAACGCCGCGTGGGCCGCCGAGATCACGCGCGCCGGCACATTGTTCGGGCGCCGCATCTTCCCGGACGCAAGGACCCAGGCGCTTGCCCGCGCGGAGCTGCTGGCGGCGCTGCCCGCCGCCCACGACTTCCTGATCGGCGCCTCGCGCTCGGCCGCCGAGATCCTTCGCCAGCAGATGGTCCTCAACGCGGTTCACGATGCGGGCGAGCAGTGGGCGGCGGAGGCCGGCAACGCGGCGGCGCTTCAGACCTATACGGAAGCCCGGGCCGAGGCGCAGACCGCGGCCGCCTACCGGGCAATCGGGCGGCAGGCCGAGACCTGGGTGCCGTTATTGCGGATCGTCTTCGAGTTCCACCGCCTCGGTCGCGCCTTCCACGCCGACCGCCTGCCCTGCCGCGTAGTGCACCTCCTGCCCGGACTCGATGACCCGGAACAGCTCGTCCACCGACACGAACTCGAAGATCGGGATGCGTCCCAGGCGGTCCGCCAGCTCCACGACCGGCAGCCCGTCCCGGCCCGAGCCCGCGGGAGCCCGGGCAGGGTCGCGCGTCGAGAGCACCCAGTCCGCCGCGGCGCTGACCCGCGGGTGGGTGGCCGCGCGGTGCCGGCTCACCCATTCGATGTCGTCGATGAGTTGCGGCAGCAGCGGCTCGCGGCCCGCCACGTAGTGGACGGCGCTGGCCGCGACCACCGGGTTGTCGTCGTGGATCAACTGGGCCAGCGTGTCCTCGAGGTTGCGCGGCCTCGTGCCGAGGACGTGGTTCGCGTGGTCGACCTTCGCCTCCGGCGGCGACTCGTCGATCAGCGGCAGGATGCGCTTCCGCGCGTTCGCCCGCAGCAGGTTGTCGAGGTACTCGACGGCCCGGGCGCGGCGCTTCGGGTTGCCGCGCTCGATCGCGTGCCGGGCCGCGATGACGTCGGCCACCTCGTGGAGCACCCCGAGCAGCCGGTAGATCCGGTCGCGTATGCGGTCGAGGCGCTCGCCGAGGGCGCGCTCCAGCACGCTGTCGTGCGGCCCGTCGGCCTGCGAGAGCAGGTTGTGGCGGAGCGTCAGCACGTTGCAGTAGACGGCGGACTGGCGCATCAGCAGCTCTTCGACCTCGGCCCGGGGGACGACCAGATGTTCGTGGTCCCGCCGCAGGTGCTCCAGAGCGGCGATGATCTTGTAGCGCAGGAAGCCGTCGCCGGTGTCGAGGCTGCCGACGAGGGCATCCACCGCGGCCTGGACCGGCACGCGGGCGAGGATGCCCGGGATGTTGCGTCGCACCCAGGCGTTCTCGTGCGGGTTCTCGAGCGCGTAGCGGAGCGCGGGGACGATCTCCTCCCCGCAGGCGACGAGCGCCTCGCGCGCCGCGTGCCGCAGGACGCGGTGCCCGAGCCGGGAGAACAGCGCCGGCAGGAACAGCCCGTCCGAGGCCCCGAGCTCGCGCGCGCTGCGGATCGCCTCGAGCGCGACCTCGACGTTGTGGTCGTGCAGCAGGGGCACCAGCAGGACGCGGAACCGTGGATTGTCGATGCGGGAAAGCGCCCGAGCCGTCTCCTTCCGGCCCTCGACCGCGGTGGCGCGCGTGTCGTCGATGAGCCGCCGGAGCGTCGACTCGGCGCGCTCGACGTCGGCCTCCGCGGTGGAGCGCGCCAGGGCCGCCGCTGCCGCCACGACCACCCGGGGCTCGGGAACGTCCAGGTGGTCGGGCATCACGGCCGCGGCGTCCCGGTGGTCCAGGACCGCCAGGGTGACCAGCGCCGCCGCGCGCACGTCCACGTCGTCGTCGCGCGTCATCCGCTCGACCGTGCCCTTCCAGCGCTCGCCGACGCGCGAGCGGCCCGACGCCAGCGCGCGCAGGGCCCGCACGCGGACCGCCCCCGACTCGTGGCGCAGCAGGAGCGGCGTGATGAGGTGCGGCTTGTCCATCGCCTCGAGCATGTCGATGGCGTAGAGCACCGATGTCGCGTCCGGGTTGGACAGCTCCTCCACGAGCGTCTCGACGCTAGCCGCCTCGGCGGCCGGCGTCATGACCGCCTCCGGCGTGATGGCCTGGGTGTCGATGCTCTCCCGGAACGAGCGCAGGTACTCCTGCCGGGCCCGGATCGCCACGGCCACCCAGAGCCCGGTGATGGCCAGCGTGGCGTAGCTCAGCAGGCGCCAGTCCAGCCCGAGGCCCCACGGTTGAATGAGCACGAGCAGCACCAAGGCCGTCACCGCCTTGGCGAAGCGGTCCATCGTGACGTCGATGAACGGCTTCACGCGGTGCCGCAACTCGGCCGACAGCGGGAGGAACAGCACCTCCCGCGTCGTCTTGTCGAGCGTGTAGCGCAGGGTCGTGCCCAGGACCCGCGCCCCGGCCACCGCCCAGAGCGCGCCGGTGCCCAGGATGACGGCGGCGCTGGCGCTGAAGCCGAGCGGCAGGAGGAGCAGGGCGAAGCCGATGCCGACCGTCCGGTGGATGCGGCTGATGAGGGCCACCTGCACCACGAACCCTGCGATCGACAGGTAGGCGGTGACCTCGGCCAGGAACGCCGCGATGGCGGCGCCGCTCCCCCCGCCCATCTCGTCGGCCGCCATGCTGAGCTGCTGGTCGACGACGGCCGCGCCGGCCGCCGCGAATCCGACCGCGAGGGCCAGGATGCGCAGCGGGCGGGACTCGGTCACGAGACGGATCGCTTCCTGCCCCCCGACCCCGCGCTCGTAGGCATCGAACGCGGCGTCGTCCACGTGGTGTCGGCGGAGCACCAGCAGCACGATGCCCGCGCACCCCGCGAGGACCAGCGCACTCACCAGGAGGAGCTGCTCCAGGCCGACCGCCTCGACGACGGTCGCGGTGATGGTGGCGCCGACGGCGCCGCCCAGGCTGGCGCCGCCGCCGATGAAGCCGAAGAGCCGCTTCGCCTGCCGCGCGTCGAAGATGTCGTTCGCCAGCGTCCAGAACTGGCTGATCAACAGGATGCCGAGGATCAGGCCGAAGAGGTAGAAGCCGATCGTCGCCCAGACCGCGCCGGTTCGGAGCAGCGCCCAGAAGGCGACGAGGATCACCACGATGGCGGCCTGCGTCACCGGCACCACGTGCTGGCGCGGGACACGGCGGACCGCGTTCGTGTAGAAGTGCATGATGACGCCGATGGACACACCGGCGGCAAACAGCACGTAGGGCAGGTTGTCGGCCCCGAGGTCCTCTATGAACTGCGCGCGCGTGATCGGCTTGACGATGTTGTACGACGTCATCGCCAGGAACGAGTAGGCGAACATCAGCAGGGCCGGTGTCGTCTCCTCGCTCCGGACGGACGCCACGGAGCTCAGCAGGCGCGAGAAGAGGGTCCGCATCCTGTCGCTGGGGAGGTCAGAGGGCCCCGTCGGACCACGGGCCCGTTATCGCGATGGTGACGCCGGGAATCTGCACGTTGACGAACAGCCAGCGCCCGTCGGGACTGAACGTGGCGCCGGCGAACTCGCTGGAGCGGAAGTCGCCGCTGATCCCGTTCGGTCGGCCGTCGAGGACGACGGTGTTGCGGGCGAAGGGGAAGATGCGGCCGTCGGTCCGCAGGCCGCGCAGGAAGTTGCCGTCCCGGCCGTCCTCGCACAGTACGATGCCGCCGCGCGGGCTGACGCACAGATTGTCGGGCATGTCGAGCACATCCGGCCCCGGCGACTCGAAGAGGAGGCGCAGCCGCTCGCGGCCCGGCTCGTACTCCCACACCTGCCCCATCCGCACGTCGCCGCCCTCGGTCGAGACGACGTACATCCGGCCGCCGCCGTACCAGATGCCCTCCAGCCGGCGGAACGTGGCGCCGCCGCCCGCCCGTCCCTGGGCGAAGACGCTGTTCGGGCCCGCGTCGGCCGGGTCGGGGTCGTCGATCGGCACCCACTCCACCCTTCGCCAGTCGCCGGTCCTCTGTCCCGCCCGCAGGTCCGCCTCCGGCGCATCGGCGATGGCCAGCATCTCGAGTCGGCCGCCCGCCGCGAGGTTGCCGGGCTCCGCGGGGAGAAAGCGGTAGAAGCCCGCGGTCTGCTGATCCTCCGTCTCGTAGACGATGCCGGTGTCCGGATCGACCGCGACCGCCTCGTGCACGAAGCGTCCCATGGCGCGGAGCGGCTCGGCCGTGGCCCTGCCGTCCGCGGGGACGTCGAAGACGTACCCGTGCGGCTCCTCGAAATCGTTCCCGCCCCCGGGACCGAGCACGGTCTCCTCGCAGGTCAGCCAAGATCCCCACGGGGTCGGCCCGCCCGCGCAGTTGACGGCGGTGCCGGCGAGGCTCACCCAGGCCCTGCGGACCGAGCCCCTCGCCGTATCGAACTCGACGGTGGTCGTGCCGCCGCAGCCGTTCCGGTCGTAGATCGGCCGGGGCGCGATCGCAGGGCCGGCGCGGAGCTCGTGGTTGCGCACGAGGTAGACGCGGCGCCCCCCGGCCGGGAACGCGGCCATCCCGTCGTGCAGGCCGGGCGTCGCCAACCCGCGCTCCAGGGGGTCGCCGATCCAGCCGAAGGACCGATAGCGGAAGCCGGCCGGAAGTTGCAGCAGCGGCAGGCGGGTGGTCTCGTCCCGCACGGGCGCCAGCGGTCCGTAGTCGATGCCGCTCGGAGCGGGGTCGCCGGGGATCGGCCGGAGGTCGCTCCGCGCGGCACGGCAGGCGAGGGCGTGGAAGGGCGCGGCGCCGAAGGCCGCGCCGGTCAGGGAGAGGAAAGCCCGTCGGTCCAACGCACGCGGGCGCCCACGCATCGCGACAGTCTGACAGTCGCCCCCCGCCCCGTCAACACGCTCCCGGGTGGGGGACGGGCGCACGAACGCCGCACCCTCGAGGGGGCGTCACGGTCGGATGACTTCGAGAGCCAGCAGGGTCAGGTCGTCGTCCAGCTCCCCGCGTCCGCGCCAGTCGCCGACGTCGCGGCGCAACTCCCGCACCGTCTCACCGAGGGGCCGGCCCCGCGTTGCTGCCAGCGACCCCCGGAGCCCGGCGATGCCGAAGTCGTCGCCCGCGTCGTTCATCGCCTCGGTCAGGCCGTCCGAATAGAGGTAGAGGCGATCCCCGGGTGTGAGGTCCACCGCGAACTCGTCGTACTCGACGTCGGCGAACCAGCCGATCGGCAGACCGGCGGCCTCCAGCGCGACCGGCGCCCCGTCGACCGGTACGTGCATCGGGCCCGGATGCCCGGCGCTGGCGTAGCGCAGGCGGCCGGTAGCCAGGTCGAGCATGCCGCAGAGGAAGGTGAAGTACTGCCAGACCTCCGGATCGACGGGGAACTCCGCGTTCAGCCACTTGGTGAGCTGCGCCGGCGAGGAACGACCCTGCGCGGTCCACGTCGAGGCCAGGACGCGGGTCAACGCCACCGACTGCAGGGCCGCCACCATGCCGTGCCCGGTCACGTCGAGCATGTAGAAGCCGATCTGCTTGTCGGTGATCTCGAAGGCGTTGAAGCTGTCGCCGCCGAGCTTCTCGCAAGGCTCGTAGATCCACTCCACGTCGATGCCCCGGATCCCGGCCGGCCGGCCCGGCAGCAACGACTTCTGGATCTTGGCGGCCGCGGCGAGCTCGCGTCCGAGCTTCTCGTTGGCCTGCCGCAGGGCCCCCTCTATGTGGCGGCGCTCGGTCATGTCGCGGACCGCCGCGATGACCAGCCGGCCCTCGTCGGAATCGATCGGACTGAGGGAGATGTCGACCGGAAACTCGCGTCCGCTGCTATGGAGGCCCAGCAGGTCGGACCCCGAGCCCATCGCACGCATCGCGGGCGCCCTGCCGTAGTCGGCGCGGTGGCCGTGATGTCGGCCGCGCGCCGCTTCGGGGACCAGGATCTCGACCGGCCGCCCTACGAGCGTATGGGGCTTGTAGCCGAAGAGCTCCTCGATCAGCCGGTTCGCGTAGACGATCGTGCCCGCGCCGTCCACCACGACGACGGCATCCGGGGTCGTCTCCAGCAGCGCGAGCGTCGAGCGCGTCCAGTGTTCCGTGTCAGCCATCCGAAGTCCTCGCTCCGGTCGGAGCCACCCTGCCGCCGCGCTGTGAAGCTCGCCCCGAACTTCACGCAGTCGGAACGAGCAAGGTGGATTCTACCGGGCGGAGGGATCGAGCGTGGCGGGCCGGGCGGCGGGTGGCTGACCGGCCCGGACCGCAGCCGGCCGTCAGTGCGTCATGGCGTGCACGACGGTGTTGATGCCGACCGCGTAGGCGTTGATGGAGAAGCGGTAGAAGAACTCGTAGTCCTCCCCCTCCCGCTCCCAGCCGTCCGCGATGTCGGTGTTGTGGCTCATCAGCACCATCAGGCGTCCGGCCTTGTCGGCGATGCCGCGGAAGTGCACCTCGTGGCTGCGCGAGCCCCGCTCCGACGTCGTGGCGCCGCCGGTCCGGCGCCAGTGCTGGATCGACGGGATCTGGGGTATCTCGGGCACCTCGTACATCGCCTGGCGCAGCGGATGGTCGGGCGTGATGTCGAAGATGGGGTACTCCGCCTCGGGGAGCGCCTTGGCGATCTCGCCCGTCCACTGCTCCCAGGCCCACGGACCCCAGAAGTCGTCCACCCAGAGGAACCCGCCCTTCAGGAGGTACTGGCCGAGCCGGTGGGCCTCCACGTCGTCGAGCCACAGGGTGCCGACATCCGACATGAAGATGAACGGATAGTTGAAGAGCTCCTCGTCGGTGAGCCGCACCACGACGTGGTCCGGCTCGTCGTGCTCGTCGAACCCGACCCGGGTCGTCGTCAGCTCCGAGAGCCGGATCATCAGGTTCTGGTCGGCCGTGGGGTAGTCGGTGTACCAGCCCTGCCCGCCCGGCTCGCGCCGATCGCTGTCGTAGAGGATGCGGGAGAACGTGAAGGCCCGGTGGACCGGCGTCTCGACCGGGAACTTGGGAGGCGTGCGATACCAGCCGCCCCGCCAGCCGCGCTGCGCCAGCGCCGCCGTTCCGCCGGCGATCACGACGAGGACCAGGGCCGCCGTCAGCCTGCCGCGCATGTCGCGTCCCCCCGTGCCCGATGCACGCATCATACCGCGGTGCCGCAAGCCGGTCACCCGGCCGTCCCGACCGGCGCGGCCGAGCCCCGTGGGGCGGCGGCGCCGGTCAGCGCGGCCGGCGCCAGCGGTGCCAGCGCGCGAGCACCGGCAGGTCGAGATCGCGCGCGCTGTCCAGGTACGCGCTCAGGCGGTAGAGCGACGGCAGGACGAACAGCGTCAGGAGGGTCGAGGTGATCAGTCCGCCGATGACCACCGTCGCCAGCGGCCGCTGGACCTCCGCCCCCGCACTGGTTGCCAGCGCCATCGGGACGAAGCCGAGGCTGGCCACCAGCGCGGTCATCAGGACCGGCCGCATCCGCCGCTCCGCCCCCTGGCGCACCGCCTCCTCCACCGGCAGCCCCTGCTGCTCGAGGTCGCGGACGTGCGACAGCATCACCACCCCGTTGAGCACTGCGACGCCCGACAGCGCGATGAAGCCGATGCCGGCCGAGATGCTGAACGGCATGCCGCGCACGAACAGGGCCAGGATGCCGCCGGTGGCGGCGATGGGGATGTTGAAGTAGATGAGCAGCGCGGGGCGAACGGCGCCGAAGGCCGTGTAGAGCAGGAGGAAGATCAGGAACAGGGCCAGCGGCACGACGAGCGCCAGCCGCCGGCTCGCGCGCTCCAGGTTCTCGAACTGCCCGCCGTACTCCAGGGAGTAGCCGGGGGACAGGCGCACGCCGGCGGCGACCGCGGCCTGCACGTCGGCCGCGAAGCTCCCCAGATCCCGGCCGCGGACGTTGGCTTCGACGGTCAGCCGGCGCTGGATCCGCTCGCGGCTGATCTGGGCCGGACCCTCCTCGACGCGGATCTCCGCGAGCTGCGACAGCGGGAGGACGCGCCCGCCGGACGTGGCCACCCGAATGGCGCGCACGCCCTCGAGATCGGAGCGCGCTTCGGCGCCGAAGCGGATCTGCAGCGGGAAGCGGGCCTGTCCCTCCAGCACCTCGCCGACCACCGTGCCGCCCATCGCGTCGACCACCGCCAGCACCTCGGCGGCGTTGATTCCGTAGCGGGCGATCGCGCCGCGGTCGACCCGCACGCGGACCGACGGCAGGCCGGCCGTCTGCTCCGCCTTGACGTCGGCGGCACCGGGCACCGCGGCCACCACGCCGGCGATCTCTTCCCCCACCCGGCGCAACTCGTCGAGATCGGGCCCGTAGGCCGTGACCGCGAGGTCCGAGCGGACGCCGGCGATCATCTCCTGCATGCGCAGCTCGATCGGCTGCGAGTAGCTGAAGATGTTGCCCGGCACGCGCCGCTCGAGGGCGCGGTTCAGCACCTCGATCAGCCCCTCGCGGGTGTCGGCCGTCGTCCAGCCGTCCTGGTCGGTCAGGATGGCGTAGACGTCGCTCGTCTCTATCCCCATGGGGTCGGTCGGGATCTCGGCCTGCCCCGTGCGCGACACGACGGTCACCACCTCGGGGAACTCCAGCAGGGTCTCCTCGATGAGGGTCGTGCTCTTGATCGACTCCGACAGCGCCACGCTCGGCAGGCGCCACGCCTGGACGGCTATCGCCCCCTCGTTGAGCCGCGGCAGGAACTCGGCCCCCATGAACGGCACCAGCAGGAGCGATCCCGCGCAGAGGAGTGCCGCCGCCAGCGAGGTGACGCCGGGGTGCGCCATCGCCCCGGCCAGGAGCGGCCGGTAGCGGCGCCGGAGCCACCACACGATCCGCGGTTCGCCGCGGGCCACGGGCCGGCGGAACGCCAGCGACGCGAGCACCGGCGTCAGCGTCAGGGCCAGGACCAGGGAGGCGACGAGGGCGAAGACCACGGTCAACGCCATTGGCCGGAACATCTTTCCCTCGACCCCCTGCAGCGTGAGGATCGGCAGGTAGACGACGGTGATGATCATCACCGCGAAGAAGACGGGCCGCGCCACCTCGCGTCCCGCCGCGGCGACCACCTCCTGACGCGACCGCCCCTCCGGCGCCCGCCGGAGCCGGCGAACGATGTTCTCGACCATGACGACCGAGCCGTCGACGATCAGGCCGAAGTCGATCGCGCCCAGGCTCATGAGGTTGCCGGAGATCCCCGCCTGCACCATCCCTGTGAAGGCGAAGAGCATCGAGAGGGGGATCGCCGCGGCGACGATCAGACCCCCGCGCAGGTTGCCGAGGAAGAGCAGCAGCACCGCGACGACCAGCAGCCCGCCTTCGACCAGGTTGCGCTGCACGGTGGCGATGGTGCGGGCGACGAGATCGTTGCGGTCGTAGTAGGTCTCGATCTCGACGCCCGGCGGCAGGGTCGCGGCGATGCGCGTCACCTCCTCGTCCACGCGTCGGGCCACCACGCGGGGGTTCTCCCCCATCAGCATCATGACCACGCCGGTCACCACCTCGCCGCGGCCGTCGCGGGTGACGGCGCCCTGCCGGACCATCGGGGCCAGCGCGACGGCGCCGAGGTTGCGCACCATGACCGGGGTGCCGTCGGGGGCCGCGGTGACGACGACGCTGCCGATGTCCACGAGCGAGGTGACCAGCCCCTCGCCACGCACGACGTACTGCTCCTGCGCCCGCTCGATGTAGGCCCCGCCCGCGACGGCGTTGTTCTCCCGCAGGGCGTCGACGACCATGGCGAGCGACACGCCGTGGGAGACGAGCCGGTTTGGATCGAGCTGGATCTCGTAGGTCTTGAGCTCCCCGCCGTACGAGTTCACCTCCACCACCCCCGGCACCGAGCGCAGCTTGAACCCGATCTCCCAGTCGAGGATGCTCCTGAGATCCATGGCGGAATAGCCCTCGCCCCGCACTTCGAACTGGTAGATCTCGCCCAGGCCCGTGCTGATCGGTCCGAGCGTGGGCGCGCCGTAGCCCTCCGGGATCAGCTCCCGCGCCTCGGGCAGCCGCTCCATCACGAGCCGGCGCGCGAAGTAGAGGTCGACCGATTCCTCGAAGTAGATGTAGACCGACGAGAGCCCGAACCGCGACACCGAGCGGATGGCGGTGATACCGGGCAGCCCGCTCATCGCGGTCTCGACCGGGACCGTGACGAACTGCTCCACCTCGGCCGGTCCGATGCCGGGAGCCTGCGTGAGCACCATCACCTGGTTCGGCGTCACGTCGGGCACGGCGTCGATCGGGAGCTGGAACATCGAGTAGACGCCCAGCCCGGCCGCCAGAACCGTGCCCGCGAGCACCAGGAAGCGGTTCCGCAGCGCGAAATCGACGGCGCGGTGCATGTCAGTGGGCGTGGCCGATCCGGTCGTTCAGCAGCGCCGTCTTCAGGTAGAAGCTGCCCTCGGCGACGATTGACTCGCCGGGAGCGAGGCCGCTCAGCACCTCGACGACTCCGCCGGCCGTCGATCCGAGCGTCACGTCGCGCCGCTCGAACGTGGCCCTACCGGTCTGCACGAAGACCACCGGCTGCCCGTCGATCTGCTGGACCGCGGCGACGGGGGCGGCCAGCGCCGCGACCCGTTCGTTGGTGGGAATGGTCACGCTGACGAACATGCCCAGCTTGAGCGCGGCGTCCGGATTGGCGACGACGCAGCGCACGTGCGCGGCGCGCGTCTGCGCCTCGATGCTGTCGGACACGTAGGTGATGCGCCCGGAGAACACCCGGTCCGGATAGGCTTCCGTGCGGATCGTCACCTCCGCGGCGGGCGGGAGCCGCCCCAGGTCCGATTCGTACACATCGGCCAGCACCCACACCGTCGAGATGTCGGTGATGGTCAGCAGGTCGCGGTCGGGTCCCACGAGGTCTCCGACCGCAACGCTGTACTCCGTCACCACGCCGTCGAACGGCGCGCGGAGCATGTTCAGGGACGCCTCGCGGTGCCGCTCCGCGGCCGCCTGAAGCGCTCCGGCGGCGCCGCCGCGGGGAGCCACCTCCGACAGGTCGGCGTCCGTCCACCCGAAGCGGTGGATGCGCTCCTCGATGCGGGTAACCTCGGCCTGCGCGCTCAGCACGCCGGCCTCCGCCTGATCGAGCTCGGAACGGCGCAGCTCGAACGTCTGCTGGGCTATCGCCTCGACCGCGATCAACTGCTCGGCCCGCTCGAAGCTGCGCCGCCGGACCTCCAGATCGGCCTCCGCCTGCCGGCGGGCCGCCACTGCCGTGCGGTACTCGGCGATATGGTCGCCGAGCGCGACGTTGTCGTACTCGATTAGCGGCTGCCCCGCGCGCACCCGATCGCCGAGCTTCACGTCGACGCGCGAGATGACGCCCTCGGCCAGCGCGCGCACGCGCACCACCCGCGTGGTGTCGGGGGTCACGAAGCCGGTCACCTCCATCGGCACCGGCAACTCGCGGTGCTCCGCGGCGACGATGCGCATTCCCGTGCTGCGCTGGGCCTCCTCGCCGATCTCTAGGGGGGCGTCACCGTGCGCGTCGTCCCCGGCATGGAGGTCGTCCGCGTGCTCCGCGTCGGTGCGCGGAGCCTCGGCGTCATGCTCGGAGGCGCCGGGCTCGCCGCTGCAGGCGAGCGCGCCCGTGACGGCGATCCAGGCAGCGAGGCAGGTGCCCGCGACCCTGGGCCGGCACGCGAATCCTGACATCGTCGGCTCCCTTCCCCCTGAAGCCGGTGCTCCCGCCCGTCATGGCTGGCCGGTGTAGGGCACGCCGATTGCCGCGGCCAGCTCGATCAGGCTGATGCGCAGATCGTACAGCGCCTGGTTCCGGACCCGTTGCGTGGCCCGGAACTCCCGCTGCGCGTCGAGGAAATCGATGAGGGCGGTCTCCCCGAGCTCGTACGAGGCCTGCACGAGGTCGCGCGCCTCCTCGGCGCCGCGCAGGTATTCCTCCTCCACGTAGCGGACCCGCTCGGCACTGACCTCGACCGCGTCGACGGCCTGCTGCAGCTCGACGGCAACCGCGATGCCCGCCGCGTCCTCGAGCGCGGCGAGGCGCCGCCGCTCCGCCTCCGCGCGCGGCACGCCGCCCGGATTCAGCGCGCCGAACAGCGGCACGGGGATGCTGAGCGCGAAGTCCATCGCATGCCGCCCGAAGTCGCGGCGATAGCCCCAGCCGGCGGTGACGCTCGGGGCCCGCAGCGCGCGCTCCCGCAGGATCTCGCTGTCGGCCCGCTCCCGGGCGCGGCGGGCGGCGCGGAGGTCCGGCCGGGCCGCGGCCGCCTCCTCCCGCAGGCTCGCGACGCCCACCGCCATGCCTTCCGCGGTGGCGATCGGCCGTCCGTCGCTCCCCCGGAGCGGCGCCGCCTGCAGGGGATCCGCCGCCTCGACCGGCTGCTCGAGGTCGGCGGCTCCGAGCAGGCCGAGCAGCGCGGCCCGGGCGGTGCGCACGGCCAGGTCCGTCGTCAGCACCTGGTCGACGAAGCTGAGGCGCTCGACGTCGAGCCGCCGCAGCTCCACCCCCGCCACCTCGCCCGCGGTGAAGCGCGCCTCGGTCAGGGCGATCACGCGCTCGATCTCCTCGAGCGCCGCCGTGGCCACCGCCCGGTCCGCCTGCGCGAGGGCGAGCGCGAAGTACGTCCGGCCCACCGCGAGTTGCAGCCGGCGGCGGGCGTCCGCGGTCTCGGCCCGGGCCACGGCGACCCCGGCGTCCGCCGAGCGGATGCGGTGCCGCCGGCGGCCGGCGGTCTCGATCTCCTGCTGGAACCGGACGATCAGCGCCTGATCCGTCCAGAAAGAGCGGCGGTCGGACGCGAGGGGCGAGTACCCCTCACCCTCGATGACGACCGTCGGGTTCGGCCGGCGCCCGGCCGTGCGGACCTCGGCCCGTGCGACGTCGACGACGTGCCGCGCGGCACGGAACACGGGGCTCTGCGTTTCCGCGATCCGGAGCGCCGCGGCGAGAGTGAGCTGCTCGGGTACGGCCTCCTGCGCGACCGCCGGCGGGGCCGCGAGCCACCCGAGCAGCAGGCCGAGGGCAACCGGCGAGCGGCGACGAGAGGGTTTCCCTGCCTGGAGCACGCTCGCCTCCGGATCCTGCGGTGGGGTGGGCCTGCCGCACCGGTGGCGCAGGCGGGCGCGGCGCCGCGCCACGCGGCCGAAGTCAGGCGGAGCGTAGAAGCCGTGGACTACTGGCCCTCGGACAGGACGCGGAAGTACTCCTCGACCAGCTCGCGGAACTGCGGCGGCATCTCCTCGTTTCCGGCGAGGAAGAGGTCCTCGGACTCTTCGGTGATCTCCCGGCGCAGGCGGTACTCGAAGCGCTTCAGCTCCTCGAGGACGAACGTCTGCAGCCGGGCGATCTCCTCCGGATCCTGATAGCTGCGGAGGTCGTCGAGCTCCCGCATCCGCTCGATGATCTCGCTCAGGTCGGCGGCTGCGAAGTCCTCCTGCTCGAGGAGGCGCCGCAGCTCCTCGACCTCGCCGGCCCGCTCGCGGTACTCGCGCTGCCACTGCCGGACGTCCCGCGGGTCCCACTCCCAGTCGCCGGGCCGGCGATCGTACCCGTAGCGGCCGCCGAACGGCCCGCCCCAGCGGCTGCCGAGGGTGGCGGCGTCGCCGTCCGCCGGTCCGACCTGGTTGCCCGCCTGCTCGCCGCCCGCCTGCTCGCCGCCCGCTTGCTCGCCGCCCGCCTGCTCGCCCGGCTGGCCCTCCTGTCCGGACTCGGAGCCGGCCTCGCCGTCCTCCGCCTCCTGACCTTCCTGCCACATGCGGTGGTCCAGCGACTCCAGGCTGCGCATCAGGTCGCGCGTCCGGTCGAGCGCCTGCGCCATCCGGTCGCCCTCGGACTTCCCGACGGACGCCGCGGCCTCGGCCAGCTTCTCGGCGAGCTCGCCGATGTCGCTGCCGATCTCGTTCTCGAACGCGTTGGCGGTGTCGCCCGGGCGGCTGCGCATCAGGCCGCGGGAGTAGCGAATCTTCTCCTTGAGCCGGTTGTCGCGGATGGAGCCCGCGGCCTCCTGCAGGCGCCGCGACGCGTCGCGCTCGTCGCGGCGGAACTCCGCCGACGTCGAGTCGATCTCCCGCTCCAGGTCGGCAACCTCGGACTCCATCTCGTTCTTGCGCTCGAGGAGCCGGCGGAGCTGCGTCATCCGGGGCTCGTTCTCCATCCCCGGCAAGTCGGCCACCTGGGCCCGCACCTCGCGCTGCTCGTCCGCGAGGCGGTTCGCCCGCCGCAACTGATCCTCGATGTCGCGCTGGAGGCGGCCGCTCTGCTCGCCCTGCAGCCGCTCCTGCACCTCGCGCAGGCGGTCGAGCGCCGCGCCGGCCTCGGCGAACCCGAGGTTGTCGTCGTTGGCCGCGGCCCGCCGCATTGCGTCGGCCGCCTCCTGCAGGCGCCGCGACGCGTCCATCATCTGGGGGGAGTTCATCTCGCGCGCCAGGCGCTCGAGGCGCCGCGCGGCCTCCTCGGCCTCCTCGGCGAGGGCGCGCTGGCCCGAGCCGCCGCCCTGCGTCGACTGTTGCCCGCGCGCCCGCCGCCGCTGCCGCTCGGCCTCGCGCTCCTGCCGCCGCGCCAGCTCCCGCAGCCGCTCCATCAGCTCGTCGATGCTGTTGTCGGCCGCCTGCTGCTCGCCGCGCTGCAGCGTCTCGTACTGGTTGCGGAGCTTGTCGAGCTCCAGCTCGAAGAGGTCGGCAAGGTCTTCCGCCGCCTGGCTCGCGCGGCTCCCGCCGCCCCCGCCTCCGCCGCCGCCCATCGTGAGCAGCACTTCCTCGTAGGCTTCCTCCGCGCGCTGCAGGTGCTGGAGCGACCGCTGCTCGTGGGGCAGCGCCGCGTCGATGTCCTGGTCCTGCAGGGCGGTCTCCGCATCCCGCATGGCGTCCGCCGCCAGCGGGAGCATCTCGGCGATGCTCCGGAAGGCACGGTCGGCCGGCATGACGCGGCTGTTCATCCGCCGCAGCAGCGTCTCGACCTGCTCGCGCAGACGACCCTGGGCCAGCGTGAGGAATACCACGTTCTCCTGGAACTCCTCGTCCGTGAACGTGGCCCGGTCGCGGATGACGTTGAAGGTGGCCGAGATGACCTGGCGCTGCGCCTCCGAGAGGGCCCGGGCGTCCCCGCCGCCGGCTCCCCCGGCCCCGCCGCCGCCCCCCGACGGCCCGCTGCGGTAGTCGCGGCTGAAGCGGCGGACCTGGATGAAGTAGAGGTCGCTCTTGACGTCCGCGCCCTGCTGGGCGAGGTTCCGGTCGACGGCGCGCGCGTAGTACGAGAGAAAATCGCCCGGCTCGAGCTCGAGCTCCTCCAGAAAGAAGGTATGCCCGGCCGACACCTCGCGCAGCGTGTCGTCGCCGCCGTCGTAGAGCGGCACCGCCTCTTCCGGGCCGCCGTTGACGGAGTAGACGAGGTCCAGCGAGCGCAGGCCGAAGTCGTCGTCGGCGCGCGCCTCCACGAACAGCTCCTCGATGGCGCTGGCCGTGGTGTCGCGGCCCGGCCGGATGAACATGACGGCCGGCGGCTGGTCCGTCAGCACGTCAATCGTGTACTGCGGCGAGGCGGTTACCAACTGGCCGTCGGGCGCACGCAGATCGATGCGGTAGAAGCCCTCCTCCTCGACGACGAAGCTGCTCGTGAGCGAGCCGTCCTCGCCGAGCGCGAGATCCGTCCGATTCTCCTCGTCGAGCACGAGCTGCCCGCCGGCGGTGCCCATGGTCGGGACCGCGCGTAGCCGCACCTCCGTCCCGCTCAGCACCGCGATGTCGCCGCCGCTCTCGACCAGCCGCGGCTCCAGCCCCGTGTACTCCGGGAAGATGTACTCGAGCTCCAGCCGGTCGACGTAGGGCAGATCGACCACGTCGAGGGTGAAGGTCGGCGACTCGACGCCGGCCGCCTCGACGAAGTACTCCGTCGGCGCCTCCAGATCGAAGAGGAGCACCTCGAAGTTGCCCGGCAGCACCTCGCCGTCCTCGGTCTCCAACGGAATCAGCGCCAGCCGGTCGAAGGCGCCGTCCTCCTCGGACCGCATCAGCAGGTCGACCTCGGCGGCCTCGAAGCCGACGAGCTGCGCCGTGATCGATTGATCCGCGCCCCGGGCCACGGTGGCGTCTCCCGGGGAGACGTCGATCCGGTAGGGGCTGGCCGCCTCGACGCTCCCGGTCGGCGTGAGCAGGGCCGAGATTCCGTGCCGCAGATACGCCGGCCCGAAGACGAACAGCAGCACGGCCGCGACGCCGGCCGCCAGCAGCAGGCTGGACGACCGCCGCAGCGATCGCTGCTCGACCCCGCGCCCCATGTCGATGTCGCGAATCCGCGCGACCGCCGACGCGATCAGCCGCCGCACCAGCTCCGGCGAATGGTCCGCCGCCGCCTCGCGCTCGCCGCGGCGACTCTCCTCGACGGCGCTCAGCACGGTCGCCTTCAGCGAAGGCTCGTGCTCCTCTATGTACAGGGCGACGCGCTGGTCGGACACCCGCCGCGAGACCGGCCGGACGAAGAGCCACCAGCCCGCCGCGAGCAGCACGAGGTAGGTCGCAATCCGGAAGCCGACGATGGCGCCCGGATCGAAGCGGAACAGCTCCAGCCCGTAGGACGAGGCCAGCAGCGTGCCGAGGGCGGCGGCCAGCAGCACGGCGATGCCGCGCAGGGCAACGCGCAGGCGCCAGCGGTTCCGGACGTGACGGACGGCGCGCAGTACCTCGTTCCGATCGCCGGTCAACAGCGGTTGGTTGCGCATCGATTCTGGCCTCGCGGATGTCAGGACGTACCCCTTGTGCTGCCATCATTACACCGCCGAAACCGAAGGTCAACACGCGCTAGTCGGCGGTGAGGACGGTGCGCGAGAGGCGGTTCGAGACCACGGTCTCGCCGACCAGGAGCAGGAACGCCGCCACCAGCAGGTACCACCAGACCGACTGCCGGCGCTCCAGGTCGCCCGCGCTGATCTCGCGCACCGGGGCGGACGCCTCGCGCCCCTGCCCGACGCGGCCGGTCAGGGTGGCCGCCAGCTCCTCGGGATCGACGGCGGTGAGGTCGGACTCCGCGAGGTCGACGTTGACGGCCAGAGTCAGCGGGCGCGGGTCGGCGGCGCGCGCGTCGTGGACCTCGTAGAGCCCCTGCTCGCCGAGATCGATGAAACCGGCACGATCGCCGGCGCTCACGGGAATGCGGCGGCCGGAGGGGGACATGACGACGAACTCGGCCTCGGCGAGCCCGCCCGTGCCGAGGGCCACTTCCTGCTCCGAGAGGTTCAACACCCGGCCGGCCGGGAACCACGGCGTCGGCGGCCGGTAGTCGGCCAGGTACTCCGTGAGACGGTGCACGAACGGCAGGTAGACCGGCTTCTTGGCCAGGTCGTTCCAGAAGCTGTCGAGGCCCGAGGCCCAGAGCAGCACGTTGCCGCGACCGACCCGCCGCTCGACGAGGGCCGGCTGCCCGTCGTCGAAGCGGGCCAGCGCGACGGCGTCCGCCTGCGGCTCGATCGGCCGGTAGCGGAAGAAGCGGGCCGTCGTCACGTCGCCGCTGCGGGGAGCCGCGAAGACCTCGAAGATCGGATGCGTGTAGTCGACGTAGCCGAGGGCGCCGCCCCGGCCGGCGCGATCCTGCGGGTTGCCGACGTCGCCCGGCAACAGGTCCGGCGCGCCCGCCGGCCACGCGCTCCGCTCCCCCGCCGCCACGAGCAGCCCGCCGCCCGCCTCGACCCAGTCCGCCAGGGCGCGGCCGGTGTCGCCGGAGGGCGCACCCACGTCGTTCAGGACCACCACCTGCCGGTCGGCGAGGTCGGCGGCCTCGAACGCCGCGAGCGTCGTCGAGCGCACGTCGAAGGCCGGCGCGGAGCCGATCCCGAGGGCGCGCGTCAGATACAGGTCGGCTTCCGGAGTCGACCGCTCGTTCCCGACGACGAGAACCCGCACGACCTGCCCCGGCGATATGACGAAATGGAAGACGTCGTCCGCCGGCAGGGCGTCCCCCTCTACGCGGACCGCACCGGGCACGCGCACGTCGGTCAGGGTGACCGCCGCGAAGTCGACCGTCACCGACCCGTTCGCCGGCAGGTCGGCGGTGAGCGTCTCGACCGGCCGCCCGTCCATCTCGAGGAACACCTCGAGGCCCTCGATCGCCGCCGCGCCGCGGTTGGTCAGCCGCGCCCCGACCGCGACGCGCTCGCGTCCGGAGAAGTACTCGCGCTGGAAGAGCACGCCGGCGACGCTGACGTTCGCCGCGGCGACGTCGGTCCCGATCGGGACGGGCGTCAGCACCGCCCCTTCGGGGAAGCGGATGCCGGCGGCGCTGTCGACCCCCGAGCGCTGGAAGTCGCTGATCATCACCGCCTCGAGACGCGGCAGCTCGGAACCCTCGAAGATCCCCTCGGCCAGCTTCAGGGCCGGCCCGTAGCGGGTGACGCCGGCGCCGAGCTCCGCGTCGCGAATCAGGCCCCGCAGGCTCGCCCGCTCGGTCGTCGACCGCGGTCCGGCCGCGGCCCCGCTGTCGAAGAAGATGAGCGTCGCGCGATCGTCGGGGGCCAGCCCGTCGACGGCATCGCGGGCCGCGTCGCGGGCGCGCTCCCAGTGGTCGCCGAAGCCCATGCTGTACGACCGGTCGAGGAGGATGACCACCTCGCGCGCCCCGTCCGTCACCGCCGCCAGGGCCGGCGAGCGGACGAACGGCCGCGCGAAGGCGAGCACCAGCAGGGCGAGCGCGGCGCAGCGCAGCAGCAGCAGGAACCAGTGGCGGATGCGCTGGCGCCGGAACGAGTGGAACGGGATGCGGCGGACGAACATCAGGGAGGGGAACGCGATGACCTCCTTGCGTTCGCGCTGGATCATGTGGATGACGATCGGCACGGCGATCGCCGCGAGCCCCAGGAGGAACAGCGGCGCAAGCAGCCCCATCAGCGGACCCTCGTCAGTTTGTGCCGCATCGCCAGGTACTGGAACAGCGCGTGGTCGAGCGGCTGCGACGTGTTGAACAGCGCGTAGTCGATGCGGTTCTCACCGCAGAGCTTGGAGAGCGCGCCGACGTGCTCCTGCACGAGCTGCCGGTACTGTTCGCGCAGCTTCTCGGGCACGACCGGCATCTTGCGGCCGGTCTCCAGGTCCTGGAAGCTCGTCGCGTCGTCGTACGGAAAGTCGATCTCGGCGGGATCGAGCACGTGGAACACGAGCACGTCGTTGCCGCCGTAGCGGTACGGCTTCAGGGCGTCGACGATCGCCTGCGGCTCGTCGTAGAAGTCGGAGATGAACAGCAGGATGCCCCGGCGCTTGAAGAACTCGGTGGCCTTGAAGAGGGGGCGCTCGAACGACCCGGGCCGCCCCGCCTCGATCCGGTCGAGCGCGTGGAGCACGACCTCGAGGTGCTTCGCGGAGGGGGGCACGCGCGTGACGATGTCGTCGTCGAACGTCACGAGACCCACCCGGTCGCGCTGCTTCGTCGAGAAATAGGTGAGGCAGGCCGCGAGGTAGCGGCCGTAGTCGAGCTTCGACACCCCGCCGCTCGTGAAGCTCATCGACCGGGAGACGTCGAAGAGGACCGAGAAGTTGGCGTTGGTGTCGGCCTCGAAGGTCTTGACGTAGAACCGGTCCGTCCGCGCGAACACCCGCCAGTCCATGAAGCGGATGTCGTCGCCGGGCATGTACATCCGGTGCTCGGCGAAGTCGATCGACACCCCCAGGTACGGCGCCTTGTGCAGGCCGTTGATGAAGCCGTCGACGACGGTGCGCGCCAGCAGCTCGAGACTGCCGATGCGGGCCAGCGCCTGCGGGTCGACGAAACGGGCCCCGGGAGCGGAGTGCTGGGCGTCCATGCTACATCCGCGAGGCCGGCTCCGGCACCGCGTCGAGCAGCTTGTCGACGATCTGGTCCGACGTGACGCCTTCGGACTCGGCGTGGAAGTTCAGCAGGATCCGGTGGCGCAGCACCGGATGCGACAGGGCGCGGATGTCGTCGAAGTTGACGTGATAGCGGCCCTCCATGATCGCCCGCGCCTTGCCGCCGAGGATGAGGTACTGCGCGGCGCGGACGCTCGCCCCGTAGGCCACCCACTTCTTCACGAAGTCGGGGGGGTTGGGCTCCTTGACGCGCGTCGTGCGCACCAGGTCCAGCGTGTAGCGCAGCACCGCCTCCGACACGGGCACCTTGCGGACGAGGTTCTGGAACCGGACCAGGTCGGCGCCGGTCACCGCATGCCGGAAGTCGGGGTCCTGGACCACGGTGGTCGTCCGGACCACTTCGATCTCCTCGTCGAACGGCGGGTGGTCGATGACGATGTGGAACATGAATCGGTCGAGCTGGGCCTCGGGCAGCGGGTAGGTCCCCTCGAGCTCGATCGGGTTCTGCGTGGCGAATACGTAGAACGGCTCCTCGAGGGGGTAGGTGCGCCCCTGCACGGTGACGCGATGCTCCTGCATCGCCTCGAGCAGCGCCGACTGCGTCTTCGGCGGCGTCCGGTTGATCTCGTCGGCCAGCAGGATGTTCGTGAAGACCGGTCCGGGCGCGAACACCATCTTCCGCCCGCCGGTCTCCGGGTCGTCCTGAATGATGTCGGTGCCGGTGATGTCCGACGGCATCAGGTCGGGCGTGAACTGAATGCGCGAGAAGCGCAGGTCCAGAACCTGCGCCATCGTCTGGATGAGGAGCGTCTTGGCCAGCCCCGGCACCCCGACGATCAGGCTGTTGCCGCCGACGAAGAGGGTCAGCAGGGCCTGGTTGATGGTCGCGTCCTGCCCGATGATCAACTTGTGCAGCTCGGTGAGGATCTGCTCGCCGCCGGCCTTGAGCCGATCGGCCAGCGCTACGTCGTCGGGGGCCTCGAGCTCGGCCGGTGCCTCGGGGCTGGTCGTGTCAGGTTGCACGCGTCTCTCCTTCGATACGAACCGCCGGCTGGCCCACCAGTCGTCGCCTGACGGCTTCGCGTGGTGCCGACTCCTAGTGGGTCAGCGCATACATCAGATAGTTCACGCCGAACTTGTACGCCTCGTTGGACAGATCGATCGGGACCCAGCCGGTGTCGGAGTACTCCCAGTACTCGCCGATGTCGTTGTTGTAGTTCGCGATCGCGATCAGCCGGCCGGTGGGATCGTTGTCCTCGAAGATGCCGTGGAACTCGACCGGCGGGCCGTACACCGGCGGCATCTCGAGGCTCTCGATCTCGAAGAACGACTGGAACACGGGGTGCGCCAGGTCCACCGGCAGCAGCCGGGCGTCGGGCAGGACACGACGCATCTGCGCCTCGAAGTTCTCCCAGTGGGCTTCCCAGAAGTCGTCGAAGATGAGGAAGCCCCCCTTCTCGACGTAGCGCCGGAGGCCGAGCACCTCGGCCTCGGACGGATACCAGTGGCCGGGCTCGGCCATGTACGCGATCGGGAACTTGTGGAGCTCCGGGTCGTCGAGGGCCAGGACGTTGCCCCCGTAGGGGCCCTGGAAGGGAGCGATGTACGTGACCTCGTCGAGGATCCTCGTCAGGTTCCGCTCGGCCCGCGGATAGTCGTGGGCCCAGGTGATGAACTGCGGGAGCGCGCCGCAACGGCGGCCCTGCGCGGCATCGTAGCGCAGCCGGACGAAGACCAACTGTCCGGTGTACGCGGTGTTGCAGGGCGCGACGTCGGCGACGGCGAGCCCGGCCGTGGCGGCCAGCGCGCCGAGTACCGCCGCGCAGGCGACGCCGGCCGCCCAGCGGCGGCCCAGGCGCCGCCCCGTCGACACCGGCATCGCCTAGCGCTCCTCCTCCGGCGCGCCGCGCGCCGCCTCGAGCCGGCGGATGTCGCGGCTCTTGAGGGCGATCTCGACGAGCAGCGTCTGGAGCTGCCGCTCGTACTGCTCGGCGTCGAGGCCGCCGCGCAGCCCGCGGAGGTCCTCGACGCGCGCCTCGAGGGCGGCGCGCTCGTCGTAGAGGGGCCGGAGCTCCGGATCGTCCGGGAACGCCATGGCGGACGCGGTCGCCTCGCCCGAGGCGAGGAAGAGCGTCCGCGCCATCCGCCCGTCGCCCTCGAGCGGATCGGGCTCGAGCGCGCCCGTCCCGTCGCCGTTGTCGTCGAGCAGCGCGTGCTCCGTCAGGAGCAGGCCCTCCGACTCGTAGGCCTGGGCGACTCGTAGGCGGGCGTAGGTGAAGGCCTCGAGCATCGAGACGCGGCTGTCCTTGTTCACATCCGCATCGGACTCGCCGTCGGCGAAGGCGTCGACGAAGTGGCCGCCGAACAGCGCAGCGTTCCACTCGCGGCCGCTGCGGGTCGCCGTCATCACGAGCCGATCCGGCCCGGACAGCGACTCGACGAACGGCCCGCTGGCGCTGGCCGCGTTCACGAAGGTGATGCGCCGGCCGTCCAGGCGATCGAGCAACCCCGCGTAGTCGTCGGCCGCGAGGTCGCGGCCCGGCAGGTTCACGCGCGGCGCGCCGCTCTCGCTGCCGTGGCCGAAGAGCACGATGACCACGTGGTCGCCGCTCGCGGACCCTTCCGCGAGAGCGTCGACGGCCGCGGCGATGTTCTCGCGCGTCGAGCGGCCGGCGATGCGCTCCGGGTCGACCTCGGGGTCCTCGCCGAGGTAGGTGATCCGCTCCGGCGGCAGGTCGTAGCGCGCCGTCGCCGCCTCGACCAGCGTCGTGGCCCAGGCGTGGAACTGCTCCCGGTACGTCGGATCCCCGCCGAGGCCCGCCACGACCAGCAGGTGCGCCTGCTGCGCCCCGGCGCTCACCGCCGCTCCCAGCAGCAGCCCCGCCGCGAGGAAGACGGTTCTCACGCCAGCCCCCGGAAGCGCCGGTAGCCCCACTCGCCGAGGACCAGCGTGCCCAGCAGCAGCAGCAGCACGGGCATGTCCCAGAGGTCGCGCTCCTCGACGACGGTCACGCCCCCGCCCACGAACTGAACGTCGTCCGGCAGCGAGGCCACCGTGTCGGGCGTGTAGCGACGGCCGCCGGTCTCCTCGGCGACGCGATCGAGGAGCGCCGTGCGCATCGTGGAGTCGTAGTACTCGGCGTCGCTCGGCGCCACCTGCAGCCACGTCACGTCCTCGCCGATGAGCTCGTCGCCGCTCATCGCCTCGATCCGCACCTCGTAGAAGCCCTCGGTGGGCGGGATGAACGTGGCGCGGTACTCGCCGTCGGCCTCCGCCGTCCACTCCATCCGCCGGTCGGTGAAGTCCCCGTCCGGATGGGTCACCGAGGCGATCACGGCGCTGTTGTTGATCTCCTCGAAGTTGGCGTCGCCCACCGTGGCCAGGAGCGTCACGGCCTGACCCGGCTCCACCCGGTCGGCCGGCAGCTCCGCGGTGATCTGATCCGGCGCGCCGTCGACCAGCCACCGGAGCATGCGCCGCCAGAACGTCTCGTGCGTCATGTCCTCGACCGCGATGTCGGCGTGCATCTGCCACATCCACGAGTCCTGCACGGGAAACGCGAGCGACTTGCCGGCCCCGTACCGCTGGAAGGCCAGCACCACCAGGTCGTCCGACGCGCTCGTGAGGAGCGTCGTGGCGCCCGGCTTCACCTCGGTGATCGGGTTGACGATGGTGATCGGCGGCAACTCGTTCCAGCGGTCGACCGACAGCTCCTCGCTCTCGGCGATCTGGGTAGCGGCGTGGGTGGCGCCGGCCCGCGTGGGCTCCACGGCGACCTCGACGAAGAAGTCCTCCTCGGCTTCCGCGTCGCCGAGCACCACCGGCAGCACGTCGGCGACCGGGGTCCCGGCGTAGCCACCCTCGGCGAACGACCGCTGGCTGCCGAGCATCAGGAGGCCGCCGCCGCGGCTGTTGACGAAGTCGGCGATCATCCGGAGCTGGTCGGGCGTGAAGTAGTTGGCCTCGATGCTGCCCAGCACCAGCCCGCTGTAGCGGTACAGATCGGCGCGCGTGGTCGGGAACCCGCCCACCAGGTCGTCCGCGTCCTCGACGTCGAGGCGCATGAACTTGTTCTCCGCCGTCCGCTGCAGGATCGAGACGTGGAGATTCTCGTCGTCGGCCACCGCGCGGCGCAGGAACTTCACCTCGAACCGCGGCTCGCCCTCGAAGTACAGGACCTTCTCGCTGTGGTTCTCGACCAGCATCAGCGCGTCGCGCACGTTGTTCTGCGTGACCATCTCGCCCGGGCGGGGCGAGACGCGGAACGTGAACAGACGGGGCCCCTCCTCGGCCGCGGTGAACCGCAGCCGGACGGTCCGCGGCTCCCCGTCGCGTCCAAGCTCGACCTCCTCGGAGCCGACGATGCGGCCCTCGTCCTCCACCTGCACGGTCACCGTCTCGCCCCGGTAGCCGCGGTGCGTGACGACGGCGTCGACGACCAGCGCGGCGCCCCGCAGCACCCGGCGGGGTGTTTCGACCCGGCTCAACTGGATGTCGCGGTCGAAGGTCTCGCGGCCGAGACCGACCGTGAACACCGGGATGCCGGCCGCCTGGATCGGCAGCAGCGACTCGCCGAGGCCGCCGTCCGCGTTGTCGGCCCCGTCGGTCACCACGACCAGCCCGGAGAGCGGCACGCCCGTCAGCTCCTCGTGCGCTCGCTCGAGCGCCTGCCCGAGGTGGGTGCGCGTGCCGCGGTAGGTCAGCTCGTCGACGTCGCCGAGCCGATCCGTCTCCGTCGAGAACCCGAAGAAACGGAGCGCGAAACGCTCCTCGAGCGCGGTCCGGAGGTCACCGCCGGCCCGGAACCGGTCCTCGACGAAGCGCAGCCGCTCCGTCTCGTCGCGGTCCGCGATCTGCATGCTGCGCGAGTCGTCGACCAGCACGCCCAGGAAGTTCTGCTGCGGGACGACCGACGAGAGCACGACGACGGGCTGCAGCAGGCAGAAGGCCACCACGGCGATCGCCCCCAGCCGGATCGCGGCCAGCACGGCGCGATCGAGCGGCTGGCTGTTGCCGCGGACCTGCGCGTAGGTCCGCAGCGTGAGAGCACCGGCGACGGCCGCGGCGCCGAGCGCGATGGCCCAGGGAGCCCGGATGGCGAAGTCGCCCTGCTCGAAGACGAGGGGACGGTACTTGAACAGGAACTCGAAGATCGGTTCGAACATCGGTCTCGCGGGTCTTGGAGTCCGCGCCGTGCCGCGGCGCCGGATCCTAGTGGCTCATCGCGTAGACGATGAAGTTGATCCCCATCTCCACCGCGAAGGTGGAGAACTTGAGGGGGTACTCGGGGCGCTCGGCCCACTCCCAGGCGTCGCCGAGGTCGGTGTTCCAGTTGATGACGACCATCAGGCGCCCGCGCTCGTCGAAGATCCCGCGGGCGTGGGCCTTGTAGCCGTCCTGCTCCCAGGTCCGGCCGCCCCAGAAGTTCCCCATCGCCGGCACCTGCAGTATCTCGTCGATCCGGTAGACCGCGTTGAAGATGGGGTGCTCCAACGGGATGTCGACGATCGGATGCTCGGGGAAGACGCGTCGGATCTGCTGCTCGAAGGTCGCCCACTGCCACGAGCCCCAGAAGTCGTCGATGACCAGGAACCCGCCCGCCAGCAGGTAGTTGCGGAGCCCCTCGACCTCGGCCGGGCCGAGCGCGATGTCGCCCACCTCGAGGGCGTACAGGAACGGGTACTTGCGGAGATCGGGATCGTCGAGGCGGATGGCGTTCTCGTACTCCGACGCGTCGATCGAGATCAACCGGTTGACGATCGTCATGAACTGCTGATCGGCCTTCGGGTAGTCGACGGCCCAGCGGTTCCAGCCCCAGCCGCTCGAGTAGATGGCGCGCGTGAAGTAGAACTCGTGGGGCCCGGCGGGGCGCCGGATCGTGCCGCGGCGCCGGTCGAGCAGGGTGCGCGGATCGAACGTCCCGCGCTGCGCGCCGGCCGCATGGAGAGACGGAAGGCGGCTTCCGGCCGAGGCCCCCGGAGCCGCCGCGCGGCCTCCTGGCCGGGAGGCGGGAACGGTCAGCATGGCCACGGACAACGCCACCAGCACCGCGATCGGTCCGCCGCGTAACGGCCGCATCTGCTGCTCCCGTGTGTAGAGGGCCGGCGCGCGCCGCAGCCGGCGCGCGGGAGCCGACCCGCAACGAGCCGGGAGGAACCGGGACTGCCATCCTCCGGACCGCGGCGCCGGCCCCGAGACTCGCAGCATAGCACAGCCTACCCGTATACTCTGGGGCTACGCGCAGCCTGGATCCCGCGGCCGAACGCCGCGAGACGTTGCGCCGCACATCGCGAGGAGGCGCCATGCGGATGTCGTCGTGCTCTCTGCCCGTCCCGTTCGGCGCGGGCCGCGTCGCGACCGTCGGACGAGCCACCGGCCTGGCCGCCCTGCTGGGCGCGATGGTGCTCGCCGGTTGCGCAACGCCCGCGCTCGAGGGCGTCGAGACGGGCCAGACCGGACGGGACGGCGCGGGTGCGCTCGCGATCCCGGTTCCGCCCGGCGAGCCCGGCGAGCTGCTCGTCGCGGTGCTCGGGATCAAGGCCAACCCGAACATCCAGGGCCCGGAGGGCTGGACGCCCATCGCGGGCTTCGAGGGCTTCAACGGCGCGCTCTGCGGGGCGGACTCGGAAGGCGTCTCCTGCCAGTTGAGCATCTTCTACAAGGTGACCGACGGCTCCGACACCGAGGCGGCGTTCAGTTGGGGCTCGCGGCGCCACGCGGCGGGGGCGGTGCTGCGCTACTCCAACATCGACAGCCTCGCGCCCATCGGAGCGACGGCCACCGCGCGCGGCACGTCCGCCGCGCCGACGGCCCCGGTGGTCGTGACGACGCGGGCCAACTCGCGGGTGCTGCGGCTGACCGTCGTGGAGACCGACGACGCCCGCAACTTCCTCGTCGGCTCCGACGTCTTCACCGACGCGCCGAACACCGTGCGCTTCAACGTCGCCTCGTTCCCCGCCGCCGCGGACGGCGCCGACGGGTGCGGGCCCCCGATGGCGGACTGCTCCGCCACCGACAACGCCGTCGCCCTCGCGGGTTCCGACAACCGCAACGGCGCGCCCGGCGGGTCCGGAACCGCGGACTGGGAGATCCTCGGCGGCGACCAGTGGCTGGCGGCCTCCATCGAGATCAAGCTCGCCGCCGACAGCTAGAGCGCCCTTCCGGCGCTTGGGGAGTCTGCGCGGGCACGGAGTTCGTGCGTCGCCGGTTCTACGGCGCAGACGCCTGGGTGGCGGGCGCCCGCCACGGCGCGCAGGAGTTCGCGCAGCGAACTCCCGACGTGCCCGAAGGGCACGCGTACTCCAGCCCGGACACCTGTCCGCCCGCCGCTACAGGCCGCCGGGCGCAGGAAACGTCGCCGGGCAGGCTGCAGACGGGGCGGGAAGGGCTGGCCCGGATCTTGCTCCGACAGGGGACATGGACTCACGTCACAACCGGCACCAGCGCCCAATCGCGCTGCGCACGGCCCGCTGCCTGATCGCGCTCCTCGCCGTCGGCGGCCTTCCTGCCGCCGCGGCAGCCGAGGAGCAACAGACCGCGCGCGGGACGGTACGGGGCCAACCGGACTTCCTGTTCGAGCGCCCCCGCGCGTCGGTTTCGATCCGGGGCATCTGGAATCGCGCCCGGGCCGACAGCGACATCTACGACTTCATCCACGAGGAGCTGTTCGTGCGCCGGGCTGCCGAGGAGGATCCGCAGGACCTCGGTCTCGGACGGATGAGCTTCGATGCTCCAGGCTTCGGCTTCGACGTGGGCGTGGCCCTTACGTCGCGGCTCGACGTCGGGATCGGCGTCGACCTCACGCGTGCGTTCGCCCGCTCGGAGCTGCGCGCGTTCGTCGGCTCGGACGGGCTGCCCATCGAGCAGGAGACCACCCTGCGCCAGGTCGACCTGAACGGGAGCCTGCGGTTCGCAATCACGCCGCGGGGGCGCGCCATCGGCCAGTACGCCTGGATCCCGGCCCCGGTGGTGCCCTACGTCGGGGTGGGCGGCGGCTTCCTCCACCATTCCCTGCAGCAGGCCGGCGAGTTCGTCGACCCGCTCACGTACGAGCTCTTCGCCGACATCTTCGCGTCGAGCGGCTGGACCCTGTCCCGCCACGTTCTGGCCGGGACCGACATCCGCTTGACCTCGCGGGTCTACGCAACGATCGAGGGCCGCTACGTGTGGGCGGACGACGACCTGGTCTGCCGGCGGCCCCTGGCGGGCGTCTTCGGACCACCGGAGCCGCTCGGCTTCTGCGGCTTCGAGCCGATCGATCTGACCGGCCTGCGCATCCAGGCCGGCGTCCGCTTCGTCTTCTGACGACCGGCCGCCGCCCGACGCGCCGCGGGCGGACGCAGGACGCGCGGCCGAGAAACGAGGGCCGGTGCTACTCCTCGAAGGTCACTTCGAACATCGTCGGCCAGAGCTTGCCGGTGATGTAGAAGCGCTCCGTTCCCGGATCGAAGGCGATGCCGTTCAGCACGTCCGCACGGCGGGCCTCCGCCGGCGTGATGAGCCCGGACGCGTCGATCTGGTGCGTCACGCGCCCGCTCGACGGATCGATGCGGACGAGGTAGTCGGTCTGGTAGACGTTGGCGTAGACGGCGCCGCCCACGCACTCGAGCTCGTTGAGCTGCATGAGGGGCAGCCCGCGCAGCGTGACCGCTACCTCTCCGAGGGGCTCGAAGGTCCGCAGGTCGCGGAACGTGAGACGGTTGGAGCCGTTGCTCATGACCAGCCGGCGGCCGTCGTTGCACAGGCCCCAACCGTCGCCCCGGTAGCGGAACGTCCGCCGGCGGTCGAAGCGCTCGAGCCCGAAGACGAACGCCCGCTGCGCCTTCCAGGTCAGCATGATGAGCTCGTCGTCGACGCGCGCGAGACCTTCCCCGAAGTAGGCCGCGTCGATGTCCACGTGCTGCTCGACCGCCCCCGTCGCCGGGTCGAGCCGGCGCAGGTCGGACGTCCCGTACTGGCCCGTGCTCTCGTAGAGCTTGCCGTCCCACCACAGCAGGCCCTGCGTGTAGGCGCTGGTGTCGTGCGGAAAGGCGCGATGCACCTTCACGGTGAGCGACCGCAGCACGGGCGCGGACTGCGCAGCCGTCGGGGCGCCGCTCTCCGCCGCGCGGAAGGCCCAGCCGGCCGCGGCCGCCGCGGCGAGAGCCACGATTGCGCCGATCGGCAACAGCCGGCGGGCGCGCCGAGCACGGGAGACAGCGGCCGGGCGGGCCGAACGGGGGCGTGGCGCGGCGTGGCGACGGGTCCTGTTCCTGGCGGGCACGGCTCGGGGCCATTCTGCCACAACCGCGGCCCGGCGCCGCGCCCCACGACGGGCCGGGCGCCGCCGCTGGCGCCGGGGTCCGGTTCTGGGTCATAGTGAGGCAGGACTCGAAACAGCGCGCGGCACAGAACGCGAGGGTAGGAACGATGCAGACCATTCGACGTCCGATCGGAATCGCGGCCGTCCTGGCGGTGGCGATCCTGGGCGTGGCGCTCCCCGCGCTTGCGCAGGCGCCGACGGGCGGCGGGACCGCCGTCGAGCCCGATGCGCGCTGGCTGCCGTGGATGGGTTGCTGGCGGCTCTGGGAGGAGCAGTTCGAGCAGGCCCCCGACGGCAGCGAGCTTCCCGCTCCGATGGTGGTCTGCCTGACGCCCGACCCGGAGGGCGCGCGGATGACCGCCCGTGCCGGCGACGAAGTGTTCGTGGAGCGGACCCTCGTGGCCGACGGGGTCCGCCGCAAGGTGAGCGACGGCGAGTGCCGCGGCTGGGAACGGCGCGAGTGGTCGGCCGACGGCCAGCGGATCTTCACCAGGGCGGAGATTCGCTGCGGGGACGAGGCCGGCCCGGTGGCCCGGTCCGGAATCAGCCTGCTTTCCGACACGTCGACCTGGGTCGACATTCAGGTCGTCGAGGTCGAGGGGGAGCAGCACCTGGAGATCCGGCGCTACAACCCGGCCCCGCACGCGGACTCCGGGACGACCGCGTCGGCGGCCCGGCTCGACGACATCCGCCAGGCCCGGCGCGAGAGCGCCGCCCCGCCCGGCCTGGACGCGGTGCGCGAGGCCGCCGTGAAGGCGGATGCGCGTGTCGTGGAGGCGCTTCTCACCGAGACGGAGCCGCGCCTGCAGATCGATCGGAGCATCCTCGTCGACCTCGACAACGCGGGCATCGACCCCGGCGTCATCGACCTGCTGGTCGCACTCGCCTACCCGGAGCGCTTCGTCGTCGAGCGGCGGCGCAGCGGTCGATCCGGGGGCGGCTGGAGCAGCACCGGCGGCGGCTTCGCCTACGATCCATTCTCCTACGGCTCCGCGTATCCGTACTACATGACGCCGTTCGGCTACTACGGCTACATGCGCTACGGAGGCCTCTACGGCGGGCCCTACTCGCCGTACTACGGCTATCCGTACGGCGGCGGCGGCAGCCCCTTCATCCAGCTCGGCGGCGGCGACACCGCGCCGCCCGGCGGCGCCGTCAAGGGTCTCGGCTACACGCGCGTCCGCCAGCGGACCGCGGTCGAGAACGCCGGTGCTGCCGTGCCCGTGGGGGGCGGATCCGGCGGGACGTCGACGGCGCGCCCGCGGAGCGGGGGCAGCACCCCGAACGTCGGATCGAGGGGTGGCGGAGGGGCCACGCGAGGCGGCTACAGCGGGCGATCCGGCGGTTCGTCGGGCGGCGGCCAGCGGGCCGGCGGCTCGTCGTCGTCGGGCGGCGGCCGGAGCGCCGTGCCCCGACGCTGAGTCCGCGGTCTGCGACCTGCGCGCGTGTGGCGTGCCAACTCGCGGTGCGTCACACGCGCATCAGCACGGCCTGGGCCGGCTCGCCCGTTGCCCGGGCAATGATGCGCGCATAGAGGGTGACCTGCCGCCGGTACACCTCGGCCGCACCCCCCGTCTCGCCGATCTCGCGGTCGGTCTTGTAATCGACCACCGTCCAGACGCCGTCCTCGCGGAACGCGACGTCGACGGTCCCCTCGATCACGCGACCGTCGTCCGCGCGCATGCTCACGGGAGCCTCCCGGCGGCATTCCCCGCGGCGTGACGCCGCCCGGGCGCGCGCCAGCAGGGGGTGCTCCAGGACGCGCGCCGCCACGCGGGCCGCGGCCGCGATCTCCTCTTCGGTCGCGCCCAGGATGCGGCCGTTCAGGCAGGCGACGGCGGATACCGATGCGGATGCCCCACCCGTCGCCCCCGCGGCTCGGGGGTCCGCTGCGGGCGCCTCGTCCAGCGGCACGTCGGCCAGGACCTGGTGCACCAGGGAGCCAAAGCGCGCGCCCTCCGGCCGCCCGGCATCGCGCGGCAGCTCCACGAGGGTCACGGGGGGCGGCGGGGAGGGCGCGGCGAGCGCCTCCTCGTCGCCCGGCTCGGCGGGCGCTTCGCGCGCGAGCTCGGTCGCGGTCGTCACCGCGAGGCTCGGGCGCGCCCCCTTCGCCACCGTCTCCCCGTGGCGCCGCAACCAGGCGCGATAGCGCTGGAGATCCTGCTCCACCTGCTCGCCGGGCGCGTCCCGCGACAGCAGATCCTCGCGGCGGATGCCGACGGCCGCGTCCGAGTCGAGTTGCAGCAGTCCGGGATCCCACCAGACCACCGAGTGCCCCGCATCGGCTCCCGGCCCGGCGGCGGCCCGACCGCCCGCGAACGGCAGGATGCGTCCCGACTCCTGCCCGCGGGCGGCGCCCGCCCCCCTCCCGACGACATGCCGGCCCGGGGCGACGTTGTTCTCGCCGCCGGGTTCCTCGGGCGGCCGCGCAAGCACGGAATCGCGCCCGAACGCGGGGCAACCGGCCGCCTCCTCCGGATGGCGCCGGCGATCCAGCGGAGGATAGAGCGACGCATAGAGCGGGCTCGCCCAACCGGCGCGCAACGGGTGCGCCCGCGTTGCTCCCGCGTCCCCGCGGACGGTCCAGTCCTCGGCGGGCGCCGCGTCTCCCTCGGCCGGCACCACCAGGAGGTCGCGGGCCCGGGTGGCGGCAACGTAGGCCAGCCGAATCCCCTCCTCGCGGTCCCGCGCGATCTCCTCCGCCTCGTGGTCGAGCAGGTCGAGCGGGGCCCAGCCGCCCAGCCGCAGCGCGCAGATGCCCCGCGCGGAGTCGATGAAGCGGCCGGCCGTGGCCCGGTGCAGCCGCGACGTCGGGTCCGCGAGGATCACCACCGGGAACTCGAGCCCCTTGGCCCCGTGCACGGTCATGATCCGCACGCCGTCGCTCCCCTGCTCCAGGATGGGCGCCTCCCCGGCCTGACCTTCGGCCGCCTCGTCCCGCAGCTCGTCGACGAATCCGCGGAAGGAGAGGCCGCCGCTCTGCTCGTAGCGCCGCGCCATCTCGCCGAGTTGCAGCACGTTGGCGAGCACCTGCTCACCCGCCCGGCGCATCACGAAGCCGGCATGGGCCCGCGTCGCCTCGAGCAACTGTCCGATCGTGTGCGCGATCGGGATCTCGTTGCGGGTGCGGTGCAACCGCCGCAGCAGCTCCAGGGCGTCGGCGACCGGCAGCAGGCGATCCGCTCCCTCGAGCTCGCCCGCCGCCAGCGCGCGGGGGACCCGGAACGGATGGAAGCGGCCGAAGCGGTGGCGGTACGCCAGGAGCGTCTCGTCGTCCACTGCGAACAACGTCCCGCGGAGGGCCGCGAAGACCGCCAGCTCGTCGTCCGGCCACTCGATGGCGGTCAGCACCGCGCGCATCGCGGCCACCTCGTCACGCTCGTGGTACGAGCGGCCGCCGACCAGCAGATGGCGCAGCCCGCGGGCCTCGAGGGCGTCGACGTAGCTGCGCGTGACATCGCTGCCCCAGGCGTAGAAGCGGCGGAACAGCAGCGCGACGTGCCGCGCCTCGACGGGCACGGCCACCGTCTCGTAGCCGCCCGACGCCGGACGCGCCTGCCGCTCGGTGACGGTCCAGCCGCTCTCGCGGACGAGCCAGGCGACGAAGGCCCCCACCGCATCCGGGAGTGAGGCCTCGATCGCCCGGCCGGTCGGACGCCCCCAGGGGCCGTAGGGGCGCGGCACCGGCAACGCCACCACGGCCGGCTGCTTCGGGTCGTCCGCCCTATGCGCCGCCAGCGGCACGTAGCCGGGCAGCCCGGGGGCGCCGTCGGTCGCGACGCCCCCGACCGCCGAGCCCGCCGCGTGGTCGTTCCCGCCGGAGCCGCCGTCCGCCGAGCCCGCCGGGTGGTCTTCCCCGCCGGAGCCGCCGTCCGCGGCGCTACCGTCCGGCGCCCCGCCGTCCCCGTCCGCGGGGGCGTCGCCCGGCGTGCCCATCAGCGGCGCGAACGCGTGGTTGACGACGCGCTGGATCGCGGGGACGGCGCGGAAGCTCGTGGTGAGCGCGACATGCGCCACGCCGTGCCGCGCGAGTTGCACGGTCACCTGGCGGTAGACCCCGACGTCGGCGCGGCGGAAGCGGTAGATCGACTGCTTCGGATCGCCGACGATGAAGAGCTTCCCCGCCGCGGGGACGACCGCGCGCCAGTCGCGCTCGGACGGATCCTCCGCCGCCAGCAGGAGCAGAATCTCGGCCTGGAGCGGATCGGTGTCCTGGAACTCGTCGACGAAGACGCGTGCGTATCGCCGCTGCGCCGCGGCACGGACGTCGTCGTGGCCGCGGATCAGGTCTCGCGCCAGCAGCAGGAGGTCGACGAAGTCGAGGCGCCCCGCCTCCGTCTTCGCCTGCCCGTAGCCTGCGATCGGCGCGCGGAGCTCCTCCCGGAGCAGCGCGGCGAGATCGGCGTCCGCCACCGCCCGGAAGCGCTCGAGCACGGCGACCACGCCCTCGTGCTGCTCGAGAACGTGCGCGCGGGGAAGATCCTCCCCGTACTCCGCGCCGAACCCCTTGCGCGGGCGGGCGAAGCGGCGGTGCGCGGCCAGCTCGACCAGTTGCGCCTCGACGAAGTCGTAGTCCCGACGCGAGCGCACGTCGTCGGACTCCCGGATGGACCGCGCGACCGAGCGGGCGGGCTCGGTGTCGAGGAAGAAGCCGTCGTTGCGGCGGTTGGCGGCCCGGTCGGTCAGGGCGGCGAAGCGCACCAGGTGCCCGACCACCTCGTCGATGGTCGGCTCGCGCCGGAAGTCCGCTTCCCGGCGCCAGGGCCGCTCGAAGTCCCGCCATTCCGCCAGCTCCCAGGCCGCGCGTCGCAGGCGCCCCGTCGGGCCGTCGCCGCCCGGCTCACCGAACGCGGGCCGGTCCCGGCGCCGGAGCGCGCGCCGCACGCCCGGGGGCGGGTCGTCCAGGGCGGTCTGCAGCCAACCGTCGAACACCTGCCGGAACAGGCGCTGCGCGCCGCGGTCGTCGAGAACCTCGAACCGGGGGTCGACGCGGGCTTCCACGGGGCGCTCCCGCAGCAGGTCGGCGCAGAATGCGTGGATGGTGCTGACCTGCGCCTCCTCGAGGTGGGCGATGGCCTCGTCGAGGCACCGGTGGCGCTCGGCGGCGGCGGGGTCGGGCCCGGCCGCGGCGGCCTGGCGCCGGGCCTCCTCGAGCGCTCCCCGAAGCCGCAGCTTCAGCTCGCCCGCGGCCTTCTCGGTGAAGGTGACGGCCAGGATCTCGTCGACGGGGGCGCGCCCGGCCGCGAGCACCTCGACGATGCGCTCCACCAGCACGCTGGTCTTCCCCGTCCCGGCGGCCGCCTCGACGACGATCGACTCGTCGAGCGCCGTCCGGATGCGGCGGCGAACGTCCGCGTCGGCGAGCGGCGGCACGCTCATCGCGGCGCCCTCATCGGAGGTCCCGGAGGCCGAGCAGATCGCGGAGCGGCGCACCGTCCTTGCGTGCCGCACGCTGCTCCGCGCCCGGCCCGCAGACGGCCTGGTAGTCGCACCACCGGCAGGCACCCTCCCGCGGCGCGGGAAGCAGGGTTCCCGCCTCGACCGCCCGGTCGATGATCTCCAGCACCTCGACGCCGTGCCGGCGCTCGTCCTCGCCGAGGGACACGACGCGCTGCTCGTAGCGCCCGGTCGCGGTGCAGAAGAACAGCCGCGCCTCGTCGACGGGACGCCCCGATACCCCCTCGACGGCGAGACCGTAGAGGACCGGCTGCAGCGTCTCGCCTCCGCCGACCACCATACCCGGGCGGGTGCGGTTCCCGCCGGTCTTGTGGTCCGTCACGCGCAGCTCGCCGCGGTCCGTCGGACCGGTCCGCGCCTCGACGAGATCCACCCTCCCGCGCAGCCGCCAGCGCCCGTCGATCGCCGCGGGATCCGGCGCGCAGTCCGGATCCCACCCCGCATCGGCCCCCGGAGGCCGCGGCCGCCCGCCCACCGCGGCGGGTCCGTCCGGCTCCGCGCGGGGGCCGAGGCCGAAGGGGAACTCCGCGTCGATCGGCATCCACTCGCCGCCCTCGTTGGCGACGTGGCGCAGCCAGCCCTTCAGGTCGGCCCGCATGGATTCGACCTCGTCCTGCCAGACGCGCGGGATGGCGGGGGCGAGCCGGTCCTCGTAGTCGGCCGCGACGCGATCGAGCACCGCGTCGATCACGACGTCGGCCTCCGCGACGCCCGCGGCCGTCAGGGGCAGCGCCCGCCGCTCGCGGAGCGCCTCGAACACCACCTGCTGCACCTCGTGGAACATGCTGCCGCGCGTCAGCGGATCCATCCGCTCCAGCGGCGGCTCGACCTCCTCGCGCGGGTGCAGGCGGTGGACGGCGGACAGCAGGAACTGGTAGGGGCAGGCCGCGAAACGCTGCAGCGCAGAGACGGAGTACGCCCGGGCATCCAACCGGTGGGCCGCGAGCATGGTCTTCGCGTCGGGGTCGCCGGGGTCGTACAGCCCGTCGAACTTCGACCAGGGCCGCTTCCAGCGCACCCAGCGCGCCGCGAGGGTGCGGCGCAGGGCGGGGTGGAGCCGGAACAGGTACCGCGCCCGGCCTGCGAGCGGCGCCTCCGGGGCCGCGTGCAGCAGCTCGCGGAGCACGGCCAGGTCGTGCTCGGAGGGGTCGATGGCGCGGGCGGGATCCCTGGGGGCCGGCCACGCCAGGTGCGCCTCGACGTCACGGAACGCGTCGCGCTCGATCTGCTCGAAGTCCGGCACGCGCCCGGTGAGGGCGCGCTCGACGTCCAACGCGTAGAAGGACGGTACGCGCGGACGCGCCGAGCCGACCTCCAGGCGCGGGTAGGAGAGCACGACGCGCTCGGTGGCGGCCCCCACCGCCAGGCGCAGCAGCAGCTTCTCGCGCGCGTTCCGATCGTGCCGATCGGCCAGCCCCAGGCGCGGCGTGCCCGGCTCCGGCGCGTCGAGCCGGGCCCGAAGCTCGTCCAGGAGCAGGGGATCCTGCCGCTGCCGCTGCGGGAAGACGTGCTCGGCGAGCCCCGGCACGCAGACCACGGCGAAGCGCCGGCCGCGCGCCTGCTCCGGGCCGCCGACGAAGACCCGCCCGAAGCGGCGCCCCGGCTGCTCGGCCGTCAGCTCCGTCAGCTGCTCCTGCAGGACGTCGCGGACGTCCCCGAGCCCCACCGGTCCCACCGCGGCCATCGGGCGCAGGTCGGCCAGCACCGCCAGCACGCGATCGGGCGCGGCGAGCATCATCGGCGCCAGCGCCTCCAGCCGGTCCAGCCACTCGGCCCAGAGCGCGGCGGCCGGAAAGGCGGCGAGCCGGGCGACGACCGGAAGGGCGAAGCGCCGCAGGTGCTCCAGGTTCGCGCGATCGAGCTCCAGGCGCGCGGCGCGCGGCGACTCGGGCTCGTCGGCCCGCAGGGCGGCGACCTTGAGGGCCATCTCTCGGGCCAGACCCTCCAGCCGCCGCTCCCAGCGGTCCCGGCCGCCGACCACCGCCGACTCGACCAGCAGGCGCTCCCAGCGGAAGGGCGCGCGCAGCGATCCCTCGAGGACGGGACGCTCGTCGCCGTCCGGGGGCGCGTCGGGCGGGGAGCCGGCGTCCGCCGGCGGCGACGATGGCGCGTCGAATAGCGAAGGCTGCGCGGGCGCCGCCACCAGGTCGGGAGCGCTGTCGGGCGGCACCCATCGGCCCCGGTCCGCGGGCGGGCCTCCGTCCGGCGCAGGCGATGGCACCTGGCCGAGGGAGAGGTACTCGGAGAAGCGGCGGGCCGACAGTTGCTCGGCCGCGCAGGCCAGCAGCGCCAGGAAGGCGCGGCCGGCCGGATCGGGGACGCGCGTCCCCTTCGCGTACCAGGCCGGGATGCCCGCGCGGCCGAGCGCCGTCTCCAGGAGACGGACGTAGCTGCCCGGCGACCGCACGAGCACCGCCATCCGGTCGAACGGCACGCCGCGCGACGCCTCGGCGGTGAGGACACGGGCGATCTCGACCGCCTCGCGGCTCTCCCCTGGCGCGGAGAACACACGAATCGCCGGCTCGTCGGCGGCGGCGCGGAAGGGCGGCGGGTCGGCGGGCGCGAAGAGGAAGTGCTGCACGCGCGGCAACGGCTCGTCCACGCGCGGGGCGGCGCTCTGCCCCGGCGCGACCTCCTCGACGGCGCCCGGCAGGCGCCGGAGCGCCGCGAGCGTGCGCTCGTCGCCGGCCGGCACGGTGGCCAGCACGGAGGCGGCGCGGCCGGCGAGCGCCGCCACGAGCTCGTAGGAGGCGTCGTCGGTCACCGCCACGTCCACCAGCACGAGCGCGCCGGCGAGGGTTGCCCCCGTGCCGCCGCCTGTCCGGACGAGCCGGGCCGCCGCCCGGTACAGCGCCGCGCCGTCGACCAGGCGATCCTCTTCGAGCAGGCGGTCGTAGCGCCGCGCGAGGCGGGCGACGTCCGGGCCGCTGCCGCCCAGCTCCCCGGCGGCCGCGGAATCGCAGTCGGACCGGCGGAGATCGCCGAGCGTCGCCGCGAGCACCCGCCCGAAGGAGCGGAACGCGGCGATGGGCCCCAGGTAGTCGAGGGCCCGGTGCTGCTGCTCGATGAACGCGGCCTGCTTGGCCACGGCTTCCGTAGCCAGACGGGTGGCGGGCGCGAGCCCGCGCCGGGCGAGCTCGGCCGCGGCGATGCGCCCGGCAAGCTGCCGCAGGCTGTAGCGGTAGAGCCCGAAGGTCGCCCCGGCGTCACGGGCGACCTCATGCGCGAGCTCGTCCACGGCGTCGCGGGTCTCGCCCACGGCCACCGCCTGGCCGGCAGCGAGGCCGCGCCGCAGGGCATCGCCCGCGGCGGCGAGGCGGGTGGCCGCCGCCGGCGAGGTCAGGAGCGTGACACGACCGGGCGGACGCAAGGTTCAGCGACGCGGCGGAGCCGTTGCCCGTTCCGAATCCCGCAACGCCCTGCGGCACCGGAAGCAGAGGTCGTGATGGCGCCGCCGGTTGACGCGCCGCTTCCAGGTGTACCGAGCCGCCAGCGCATCGCGCTTCCCGCAGCAGCGACACCGCTTCCCTTCCCGCCGCGACGCGTGACGGGGTGTCTCGCGACGTCGTTCGTCACCTTCCGGGCCATCGAGACTGGTCATGTCGCACACCTCCCGCGAAAGGGGCCCCAAGCCCCTGTACGAGGTATCGGCGGCCGCGGCGCCTTCCGTAGGGGCGTCGCGCCGTCTGCTTCAGTCCGAAGCCAGAGCGCGCCGCGCGACCTCCTGCGCCTCGCGGCGTGACCGGGAGAGCAGCCGGTACTTCGCCTCGAGGGGCAGGGCGCTCTCCCGCGGCACGATCAGGTCGCTCCGGCCGGACACGGTCGGACGCCGCGCGTTCCGCGCCGGCCATGCGGGCGCCGACCGCCGCTGCCGCAACGCCGCCACGTGGCAGCGCAGGCAGACGCGCGGGGGCGGGCCGCCGCGCGTCCGTTCGAGAGTGAGCCGGGCCGGCCAGCGACCGCACACCGCGCAGAGCCGCGCCGGGCCGGATCGCGGGCCCGCGATCCGCCGCGCGGCGGGCAGCCGCGCGTCGCTGTAGCTGAGGTCGAGCTGCCGTGTCGATCCCGCCGCGCGCCATCTCATCATCGTATCCCTTTCCCCATCGCGTACCGAGTGTCTGCCGCGCCTCCACCCACCGCGAGCCCAACGCCTGGGGCGGCGGGCGATCGGGTCGGCAGGGCGGCCGCCTCCACCCAACGTACGCGGGCGGTGTGACAGGGAAGGTCATACCCGGCGGCGTTCTTCGCATCGCCCGTATGATCGAAAGAGACGTGACGCGCCCCGGCGCGGTTCGATGCCGCGAACCGCCGCCGGCGCCCGCCCGCGCGATGCCCCGCAACGCCGAAGTCATCCGCCAGTGGACCATCCTCCGCGAGATGGAGGCCTCGCGGGGCACGACGATCCGCCAGTTGGCCGAGTCGACCGGCGTCACCACCAGGACCATCCGCCGCGACCTCGAGGCTCTGCAGGAGGCAGGCTTCCCGCTCTACGACGAGCCGGGCGGGGCCGCCAAGCGCTGGCGGCTCGACACGCGGCCGTTCCGAAGGCTCGATCACACGGCCTTCACCCTCGCCGAGCTGTCGGCGCTCTACTTCAGCCGCACGCTCGTCGAGTGCTTCGCCCTCCCGCCCTTCGGCCAGGACCTCCGGGGGGCGTTCGCCAAGCTCGAGGCGGCCCTCGGCCCGCGGCTGCGCAGCTTCCTCGACCGCCTGCCGGACGTCATCCAGGCCAAGGCGCCGCCCGCGCGGCGGCGCGACGACGCGCAGCAGCGCGCCGCCATCGGCCGCCTCCTCGACGCGCTGCTGCACCAGCGCCGGCTGGAGATGCGCTACCACTCGCGATCCAGCCGGCGGGAGAAGGAGTACCGCATCGATCCCTACCGGCTCGTCTACGCCGAAGGAGGCCTGTACCTCTTCGCCTACGTGCCGCGCTACGGCCAGGTGCGCACGTTCGCCGTCGAACGGATCCGGCGCCTGACGCCGCTCGACGAGACCTTCGAGCCGGTCGAGGACCTGGGCGAGGCAGCCTTCCCCCACTCGCTCGGCATCCACCAGGGCCCTCCCGAGCGGGTCGAGCTGGAGTTCGCCGCCGATCTCGCCCCCTACGTCCAGGAACGGGTCTGGCATCCGTCGCAGGAGCTGGCGCCGGGGCCGGAGGGATCCGTCATCGTCACCATGGACGTCTGCAACGACGGGGCGCTGAGAAGCTGGATCCTGAGCTTCGGACCGGGCGTGCGCGTGCGGGCGCCCGAGAGCCTGGCGCGGCAGGTGGTCGCGGATCTGGACGCTGCCCGCGCCCGCTACGGGGACTGAGGCGAGGCCCTGCCGATGGCGCGCCGCACGGTACTCGAGATCGCAACCTTCGCGGCCCTGACCGGGGCCGCGATCGGCGCCGGTGCGGCGTGGCTCCTGTTGCGGGAGCCTCCGCCCCCACCGCCGCCGCGTCGGGCGGTGTCGATCCGCGTGCCTTCCCACCTTGACCTGCTCGACGTCGCGATCTCCGCCGACGCCCGACGGGTCGCCTACACGGCCATCCGGGACGGGCGCTCCCGCCTCTACGTCCGGCGGCTGGACCGCTTCGACGCGCGCTCCGTCCCGGGCACGGAGGGCGCGAGCCAGCCCTTCTTCTCGCCCGACGGCGAGACGGTGGGGTTCTTCGCGGACGGGTCCCTCAAGACGGTGGCGCTGGGGGACGACGCGGCGACGCCGGCGGTCGTCTGCCGTCTGGGGGGCGAGCCGGCCGGCGGGGCGTGGACTCCGGGCGGCACGATCATCTTCGGCGGCCCGGGGCGCGCCGGCCTGCAGGAGGTGCCGGCCGGCGGCGGAGACCCGGTCGCGCTGACCGCCATCGACGAGGAGGAGGCGGAGGAGACGGCGCACGGCTGGCCGCACGCGATCGACTCGCGCCACGTTCTCTACACGGTGGGCCGCCGGGGCCGCGACCCGCGCCTGGCCCTCCTCGACCGCGAGACGGGGGACTCGCGCACGCTGCCGCTCGCCGACGGCGGAGGCCACTTCGTCGCGCCGTCCGCGGTCGTGTTCGCGCGGCGGGGCGAGATCTTCGCGGCCGCCATCGACCTCGAGACCGATGGCCGGCCGAGGGTGCCCTCGCCGCGGCCCGTGCTCCGGGGCGTGGCGGGCCGCGCGGTGGGCGACCGGGGCCTGGGGCGGTCGCGGATCGCGGCGGCGCGGGACGGAACGCTCGTCTTCGTTCCTCCCACCCGGGCGGAGGGCGATTCGCACCTCGTGCGGGTCGACCTCGACGGCCGGTTCGAGGCGATCGACCGCGTGGCGGCCCGGCACCAGACTCCGCGCACCGCTCCGAACGGGAGGCTGGCGGCGTTCAGCGCCACGACCGCGGTCCTGCGCCGCGACCTCTGGCTGCTCGACCTCGACCGGGGAACGCGGCGGCAGCTCACACGCGACGCCGGCGACAATCACTCGCCGCTCTGGACGCGCGACGGAGCGGCCCTCACGTTCGCCTCGTCGCGCACCGGCCTGCAACGCATCTTCCGCCTCCGGACCGGGAACGGGGAGGTCTCCGGTCCGCTGTTCGGCGGCGACCTGCGGGCGCCCGGCTCCTGGTCGCCGGACGGCGAGCGCCTCGCCTTCCACGAGGTGCACGCCGATCGGGCGCGCGACATCTGGATCTGGCGGCGCGGCGAGGAGCCGGAGCCGTGGCTCGCGACCGCGGCCAACGAGCGCGCGCCGGCGTTCTCGCCGGACGGCCGGTGGCTGGCCTTCGTGTCGGACGCCGAGCGGGGCGACGGCGATCAGGTGTACGTGCGGGCGGTCGACGACGACGCCGTGCCGCCGCTCCGCGTGTCGCCGGCCGGCGGCACCGAGCCGGTCTGGGCGCCATCCGCGGGCACCCTGATCTACCGGCGGGGGCGCGGGCTCTTCCGCGTGGCAATCGCCGGCGACGGCTCCGGCCGCCCGGCCGCGGGCGTTCCCGAGCACCTCTTCGACGGAGCGTTCTTCGCGGACCCGCTGGACAATCTGCCGGCGTACGATGTCGGCGCAGGACCGCGGCTCCTGATGCTCCGCCCGGCGGGGCGGTCGGACACGCTGCACCTTCTGGGCGGCTGGCAGGCGGCCGTCTTCGCGCCGCCCCGGGCGGGCGAGGAGTCCGCGCCGTGAATGGAACCGGCGCGGCGCGGCTCCGTATCTCCGAATGAGAGGACGCACCCATGCACTGTCACCGATGTGGTCGTGAGATGGCCGA
>JAPOVI010000139.1 GCA_026708265.1 Acidobacteriota bacterium | reverse complement strand
CTCGTCCAGGTCGATGCCCGTCCAGAAAACCGCCCTTTTACAAGAGCGACAACAACGGTGTTGGTTGACGCGGGGTACTGCAACGAGCGGGACCTGACGGAGCTGGAAACGCGGGGCGTTGACGGCTACGTGTCGACGGGCCGGGAGAACCAGCAGGTCGCCGACCGGAATCTGGCGCAGCATCCGGCGACGGGCCGCATGGTGAAGAAGCTGTCGACGCCGGCGGGCCGGGCGGCGTACGCGGAGCGGAAGTGGTTGTCGGAGGCGCCGTACGGCTGGATCAAGCACGTGCTGGGCTTCCGGTGCTTCAGCCTGCGTGGACTGGCCAAGGTGCGTGGCGAGTGGGACTTGATGTGCCTGGCGGTGAACGCGAAGCGCCTGCACCTTCTGATGCCGGCGTAGCGGGGCGCGGTCTGGACTTCAGGGGCCGAGAATCGGGCGCACAGCGCGGTTTCTGGAGCGGTGTACGGCCGGTTTCTCGATTCGCACCCCCGGTGCGTCGACAATCACCTGCTCGACGACCGGCGGAGTACGCCATGACACGGTGCGTCACGACGCACACCGCCGGGGTCCGCCGAACGTCCTGCGGCGCAGACTCCTAGCGGAGATGCGGCAGTTCGTGCGAATCATCGACGAGCAAGCCGACCACACGCGGGGCCTCATCGCCGATGTGCTCGACGCAGAGCGCAGAGATCGGCACGCGGTCGGTTCCTCCCGAGGCGGTGGAGTTGGTGTGGCTGGTCGAGCAGGCGCGGAGCACGTTCCTCGATGGAGGCGGACGGCACGCCGTCCGCCTCCACCTGCCGGAGGACCTGCGGCGGGTGACCTCCGACTGGCAGCGCATTGTCCAGGTCTGAAACAGCCTGTTCTCGAACGCGGCCCGGCAAGCGCCCGCGTCGACGCCCGTCGTCGACGGCGCGGTCGTCGACGGGGTGCACGTCGCGGTCTCCGTGACGGACGAGGGGAGGGGCGTGCCGCAGGACGAGAATTGCCGCACCCGTTCCGGAAGCACACCGCCTCGACCGGTGAGGACGGACGCGAGCGGGACCGGACCGCAGGTACTCGACGGCGTCCCCGGGCCCGCGCGCCGCTGGGCTGCGCGGGGGCCGGCCGGGCACCTTGGCGCGCCCCGCCGCTGCGTCGCCGTACCCGCGGTCGTAGCCCGCGGCGCCGATCTCGCGCAACGGCGGCTTCCCGCCCGGTAACCCGCCGCGCCCATATCTCGCAGCACCGCCCTCAGCTCCTCGGGCAGCGCCGTCCGGGACGCGCATCGCGCGGTCGAATCCTCTATGGAGATGACTCGGCCCTCGGCCGGCAGCAGCGACACCGGGGCACCCAGCAGCGTCGTCTTGCCCGATCCGGTGCCGCCCGAGATCAACACGTTGCGTCCGTCCCGGAGCGCGGCCGCCGTGTCCTCGACGACCGCCGCCGGCAGCGATCCGCTCGCGGGTCAGCTCGGCGATCGCGAACGCCCGGCCGCCGAAGCGGCGGAGCGTGATCGCGGTGGTCGGCGCACACGGCTACGCGGGAGCCGTCGGCCAGGCACGCGTCGACGATCGGGTGCGTCGCCGGATCCTCGCCGAGCGGCCGGGCGATCTGGATCGCGGCCCGCGCCACGGCATCAGCCTCGAGCAACAGGCCCGCGATGCGGCGCCGCCGGTTTCTGCGCCCGCCAGCCCAGGAGCTGGCGGGCGAACGGGCGCATGCAGGCCGAGGTCCTGCCCAAGCCGATGACGCCAGCTCCTCCGGCTCGATCAGGTCATCGACGAGGGCAAAGGTCTTGTGCCTGAACAAGCCGGCGGGACCGAACCGCCTGAACCGGCCGACCCTGGTCGAGCACGGCGGCTTCGGCACCGCGGCGAGTGCGTCGCGATCAGGTCGACGGCCGGATCGACGCCCGGCCCGGGGAACGCCTGGCACGCTACCCGGCCAGGCTTCGAGGCGGAAACGGGAGTCGTCCTCGCCGCCGCGATCCCTGCTGCAGGCTGTCGACGCATGTGTATACATACCGAAGGTGATGGATCATTACTAAGAGCCCAGTCATCGCCGCTCGCCTCCAGAGGCGGGTATGCTTCCCAGCGTGACGAGCAGCGATTTCGCGGAGGCGGTCCGGCGCCGTCTCGCGGAAAGAGGCCAGTCCCAGTACCGGGCCGCGGTCAACAGCGGCCTGCCGCAAGACGCCATCCGGTCCGTCCTGAACGGGCACGTCCCCCGCCTGACTCGCGTCGAGCAGATCTGCCGCGCCCTCGGCCTGGAGATCTACATCGGCCCGCCGCGGGATGTTCAGGTCGAGGCCGACGGCGCACAACCGTCCCGTCCGCTGACGCGCTTCGACTCAAGCGTCCAACTGCCAGTGCGGGTGTTGTCGTCGCCGTCGCCGGAGGTCTTGCTGATGAAGAGCGAAGGGGCGGATCAGACGAGGCCGGCGCCGGTGGATCTGGACGACCCGCAGGCGTTCTACGCGCTGTTCCACGGCTACTCGATGGTCCCGACCGGGATCGGGCCGGCAGACTTCTGCCTCGTCTCTCCGTGCGCGAAGCTCGAGCCCGGCCAGCGGATCTGGCTCCGGGACCGGAAGGGGCGCGAAGGGCTGCGGTGGCTGATCAGGCTGACGGCGGCCACCTACGAGGTGGCCGCCTGGGAGCCGCCGAAGCCGAACGGCCACCAGGAGCTAGTCCCCGAGCGCTGGGAGCGCACGGACGTCGACGACCGCGGCGTCATCCTGGCGGTGTACCGCGGTTGGGTGGTTCCGTCGGACCCGGTGCACCGGCTTCCCGACTGGCATGCCGGCCGCCTCACCGGATTGTGGCGGGCGCTGTTCGACGACGAAGCGGAACTCCAGGCCGCGGTAGCGGAGCATCTCGAAGAGACGACCGCTTCCTTCAACCGGAGGATCCAGGGCTGGCTCGAGCACGGTTCCGGTCCAGCGCTCCGACATGGAGGATCTCCTGCAGCAGGTCGAGAGCGTGAAGCAGTTGGCGCAGTTGCTGTCCCGGCGTTCGGAAGCGTCCCGCAACCAGTCCGGAGTCCCTGGCGAACGGTTGACCGACCGGCCGCCGGGCGCGGGGGCGGCGAGAGGGCGGTGACGGAACCCGCTCCCGCGTGACGGAGCGCGGCGGCGGTGCCCCCGCCGTCAGGATTCTCCGTCCTCGACGACCTGCCGTTTCCCTCGCCTCCCACTCGACGCGGACGCCCTCACGAACAGCCGCCACCAGGCGACGGCCGGTGGCCGTCCGGCGCGCCGGCCGCACGAGTCGTCATCGTTCATCCGGCGGCGCCTGCGCGTTGACGCGGTCGAGCATCGCTCCGATCAGGGAGGTCGCCTTCGCCTTCCCGAGCTTCTCCAACTCGGGCTCGTCGGGGTTGACGCCGAACTCCCGCGCGAGCTCGCGATGCTCGTCGACGAGCTTGGCCAACAGCTTCCTCTGTCGGGCGGTGACCGGCGGGGCCGGCCGCGTGGTTGCCGACCCGGTCTTGTCCGCCTCGGAAGTGCCGGCGGACGGCTCCACGTCGAGTCCGAAGAGGGCACGGTCGTCGGGCCGCTTCAGGCCGCGATCTGCTCCTCGAGCCAGGCGAGGCTGATGTCCGCCTTCGATTTCTGTGCGGCGCGGACGATGGCCCCGATGATGATCTTGCGCCGGGTCTCCCGC
>JAPOVI010000440.1 GCA_026708265.1 Acidobacteriota bacterium | reverse complement strand
CTAGAGGTCCCGCCGATGGAGGTCGCCTGCCACAACGAACGCGCCGAGCGGCAAAAGAACGCCACGGTTCCGAAGTTCGGCCTCCTCCGCGGCGAGCCCGTCGAGGAGACGAAGCGGAAGCGGAACCCGATCGACAGGGTGAAGGGCGCCGAGCGTCGCATCCAGGAGGAGATCGACAAGCGCGCTGCGTCGAAGTCGGCCGTGTCAAGCTCGTCTTGGCTCTGCGCACCGTGTGCGGTCGCGGTACTTGGTGGGCCCCTTACTGATGCTGGTCTCCGATCAGGCGCCCGTCCGCGCGTGCCCTGTCCACCAGAGCCTCGATGGCATCTTGCCGTTGCTGCCTCCATTGGCGTGCTCCAGTATCCGTCTCCTGTTGCCCAGATGGTGGCAGCTCGTACTCCTGTGCGGTTTCCGGCAACCCGCGACTCTGTAGGACCGCTCGGCGATCCGGGCGGCCTTGCCCCCCTGGACTCCCCCACTCCTCCAGCGGTACGCCGCACACCGCCACCGGCTCGCGCCGGCGCGCCCAGGGTAGACCTGGTGCCGAGTGGGGGTCGGCAGCGCGAGCGGCCTCGGCGCTCCTCGACGGTGACGTCGGTGTTGCTCGGGGCGTCGCCTTCCGCCAGTCGACGGGTGGCGGCGGCTCCCAACGGGGCGCGCCGGAAGTCGGTCGTGCGCGGCTTCGGCCTGGTCGGCCCTGGCGGCCTGCGGGCACAGGTCCGTACGATCCCTTGGGCTTCGGGGCTCCCCACGATAAGCCAGCGCAGCGGGTCCGATGGAGTTCCGCGACAAGAGCTCCCCGGGGCGGTGGGGGCTGGGGCCGAACACGGAACCTGCGACGGGTTTGGCGGCGCTAACCCTCGCGCAGCATCGCGAGCGGGTCGGCCGCCGCGGCGCGTCGCGCCGGCACCAGGCACGCAAGCAGCGCCACGGCCGCCAGCAGCAGGCCCGCGACGCCCAACACGGCGGGGGGATCGCCCGGTCTGATGTCGAAGAGAGAACCGGCGGTGAGCCGCGCGACCGCGACCGCCGTGACAGCACCGAACGCCAGTCCGAGCATCGCGAGCGCGATGCCCCGACCGAGCGCCAGGCGGATGATGGCGCCGGAGGTGGCGCCGAGCGCGGCGCGAATCCCGAACTCCTGCTGCCGCTGGGCCACGGCATGCGACACGACGCCGTAGAGTCCTACGGCAGCGAGCACCAGGCCGAGCATCCCGAACGAGCCGACGACCGCGGCGCCGCCGCGCGCGAGGGCCAGCATCCCCAGCGAGCGCACCACGGTGTCCATGCCTTCGGCCTCCAGTATCGCCAGGGTCGGCGCGTGCCGGCGGATCGCCTCGGTGACCATCGGGACCAGGGCGCTCGGCGCTCCGTCCACGTGCACGTGCAGCGTGGCCGACCCCGCCAGCCGGGGCCCGAACGGATAGAGGACGAACGGCGGTTGCTCGAACGGCGACCGTGACATGTGCGCGTCGCGCACGACTCCAATCACTTCGAACGGTACGTCGCCCGCGGCGTTGACGATCCGTCGCCCGACTGCCTCCTGTCCCGGCCAGAGTTCCCGAGCCGCGCGTTCGCTGACGACCGCCACCCGCCGGTCGCTCGCCCCATCCTCCTCTCGGAAACCCCGCCCCCGGAGCACCGGGATACCCAGGGTGTCGAAGAAGCCGGGGTCGACGTAGTTCCTGGCGACCCTCGCCGCGTCGGGCTCCGGCGCGGTGCCTCCGTCCCGAGTGAACACCCGGCCCCAGATCCCGCCCGGCCTCACCGGCGCCCTGCGCGCCCAGCTCGCCGACCGGACGCCGGGCAGGGCGCCGACCTCGGCGGCGATCTCCCGGTACAGCGCACGGGCCTGATCCCGCTCGTACCCCTGCGCGAGCGGATCGACGGACAGCACCAGGAGATCGTCGGTTCGGAACCCGAAGTCGGTCGCGTCGGCGTTCCTGCTGCTCTGCACGAACAGGCCCGCGCAGACCAGCAGCAGCATGGACACCGCGACCTGGACCACCACGAGTCCGTTCGTGAGGCGCCGTCCCGAAGATCCTGCGCCCGTGTCGCGGCCGTCGGAGCCGATGGCGCGAACGAGGTCGATCCGGGTGGAGCGCAACGCCGGCGCCAAGCCGGCGAGCAGGCCGGCGACGATCGCGATCGTCGCGGTAAAGCCGAAGATCCGCCAGTCCATGGGGAGGTCGCGTGCCGGCATCGAGCGGGCGAGCTCCGTCGCGGCACGGGCCGCCACGAGATCGGCGGCCCAGAGCGCGACGAGCACGCCGCCGGCCCCGCCCACCAGGGCCACGAGCACGCTCTCGGTGGTCAATTGCCGCACGAGCCGCCGCCGCGTCGCACCCAGACCCGCGCGAAGGGCCATCTCCTGCCGCCGCGCGATGCCGCGACCCACCAGGAGGGTCCCGACGTTGGCGACGGCAATGATCAGCACGAGGGAGGCCAGGCCCATCATCGCGGTCATCAGGGGGGCGATGTGTCGCGACGCACCGGGGTACGGTCTCGAGTCGCGCTCGGACACTACGTAGAGCTCGCTGTGGCCGCTGGCATCCGGGTGCTCCGCGGCCAGCGCCGCGGCGAGCACATCGAGCTGCGCGGCGGCATCGTCGAAGGTGACGCCCGGCCGCAGGCGCCCGGTCAGGAAGAACGACTCCTCCAGCCGATCCGTCAGAAGCTCCGTCCATCGCGGCGGTTCGACGAACGCGGCCTCCGTCGCAGGGACGAACGCCTCGACGGGGGCCAGACCGTTGACGCCGGCGAACGGCTCCGGCGCGATCCCGATCACGGTCATGCTCGCCGACCCCAGGCGCACGAGCCTTCCGAGGACGTCGGCGTCCCCTCCGAACCGCGTCTGCCACGCGTGGTGCGTCAGCACGACGAAGGGCGCATCGCCGGGCCGGAGGCCTTCGTCGGCGAAAAACGTGCGGCCGAGCTCGGCGTCCAACTGCAGGACATCGAAGTAGTTGTCGCTCACGTACTCGATCCGGATCCGCTCGGCCGCTCCGCCGTCGATCGACAACAGCCCCTCGGCCATGGCGTAGGCGGCCAGACCCTCGAAGACGTCGCCAAGCTCCCGGTAGTCGAGGTACTCGGGATACGACAGCTCGTGCGGGAACTCCGCGGTGTGCTCGTCGAGCTGCGCCACCATGACGAGTTCCTCGGGGTCGGGCACGGGCAGTGGCTGGAAGAGCAGTCCGTTCGTCCACGTGGCGACCGCCGCCGTCGCTCCGATGCCGATCGAGAGCGTCAGCGCCGCCGCCGTTGCGAACCCGGGCCGCCGGGCCAGGCCGCGCAGGCCGATCCGCACATCCGTCCGGAGGTCGTCGAGCCACGGCAGCCCGCGCTGGTCGCGCAGCGCCTCCAGGGCCTGGGGAACGCCGCCCAGACGCACGCGCGCCAACCGCGCGGCCTCGGCCCGCGAGTGGCCCTTCGCGCGGAGCTCCTCCTCGGCCAGCTCGAGATGAAGGCGCAACTCGCGCTCGAGGTCGGGGTCGGCCGGGTTGCGTCGGAGCACGCCCCGGAGGCGGTGCCAGAACTCCCGCAGGACAGCCATGTGATTCCTCCAGAGGCCGCTCACGCCGGCTCTTCGAAGAGGGCGTCGATGATCGACACCATGCGGTCCAGGCTGCGCTTCTCCGCCGCCAGATGACTCCGGCCGGCGGCGGTGATGGCGTAGAATCGGGCGCGTCTGTTGTTCCCCGTCGTGCCCCACTCCGCGCGGATGAGCCCGCGCTGCTCCAGACGCATCAGGCCGGGGTAGAGCGTGCCCATGTTGAGGAGGAGAGCGCCGTCGGACACCTGCTCGAGCCGGGCCGCGATCGCGTAGCCGTGCGACGGCCCGAGGAGGACCAGAGCCTGCAGCACCATGAGGTCGAGCGTGCCGCGCAGGACCTCCGCCCGCGAGGGGTCTCTATTTGCCATCCCAATGAAAATAGTCGGACTCCGTTGGCATGTCAAATGGAAGGGCGTTGATTGGGGGCGGGCGTGTCGTGTAGGATTCGACATTCTCGGTGTCGTCTGTCCGGTGATCGCTCGCGGCGGATGGCGGCCAGGGCTCGGTCCCCGCTGGTGGCCGCCTCGTGACGGGGAAAGCACCATGCAGCACCGACCAGGGCTCGCGTCGCCGATCCTCCTCGCCCTCCTCTTCTACTTCACGTTCTTCACGGCCGGGGGTCTGCTCTCTGCCGCGGAGCCTGACGCGCGCCTGCCGGAGCTGGCGCGCTCCGGGGATCGGGCGGGAGTCGCAAGCCTGCTCGCCGCGGGCGACGTCGACGTCGATTCGCCCGGGGTCGACGGCACCACGGCGCTCCACTGGGCGGCGTATGCCGACGACGCGGAACTCGCGAGCCTGCTGCTGGATGCGGGCGCCGACCCCAACGCCGCGAACCGGAACGGAGCCACTTCCCTCACCCTTGCGTGCATCAACGCCAACCCGGCCCTGATCGAGGAGCTGCTCGAGGCGGGCGCGGATCCGAGCCTGGCGCCGAACGGGGAGCCGCCGATCCTGGGCTGCGCGCGGACCGGACGCGTCGCCGCGCTACGGACCCTGCTGGCATACGGTGCAAGCGTGGACGCCGCCGACACGTGGCGCGGTCAGACTTCGCTCATGTGGGCCGCGGCCGAGAATCACGCGCGGATCCTGAACGTGCTGCTCGAGAACGGCGCCGCCGTCGACACGCCGTCGACGGGCGGCTTCAACGCGCTCATGTTCGCCGTGCGGCAGGACGCGCACGACGCGGCGCGGCTGCTGATCGCCGCCGGTGCCGACGTGAACGTGCATCTGCCGGGTGCACGCGGGGCCGCGCAGTCCGCCGTACCCGGCCCGAGCCTGCTGAGCATGGCAGTGACGAACGGCCACTACACCATGGCCGCGGTGCTGCTCGAGGCCGGTGCCGATCCCGATGCGCGCGACGCGCGCGGGAACAGCATCCTCCACAACCTGGTGCAGCGCCGCTCGCCCCAGCGCCATCTGGCCAACCAGTTCGTCGATTCGTACGGTTTCGACCCGACGCAGCTCGACAGCCTGGAGCTGATGCGGATGCTGGTCGCCCGCGGCGCCGACCCGAACGCCCGGACCGAGCCGACCCCGATCCGCCACGAACGGTGGACCGACGAAGGCATCTTCAGCGCCGGGCGGCCGTACATGGACAACGGGGTCAACCTCGGTGGGGCAACGCCGTACATCCTGGCCGCGCAGGGCGCCGACGTCGAGGCGATGCGCGAGCTGACCGCGCTCGGGGCCGACCCCCGTCTGGCGACCTACGCCAACAACACGGCCGTCATGATGGCGTCCGGCGTCGGCCACATCGAGGGCTCGCGCCGCTTCCGGCCCGAGGAAGACGCGCTGGAAGCCGTCAAGCTGGCCCTGGCCGCCGGCGTCGACGTCAACGCGAGCAACGCCAACGGACAGACGGCGCTCCACGGCGCCGTCTACCGGGCCGCCAACGCCGTCATCGGGCACCTGGTCGCGGCGGGCGCCCGCACCGATTTCGAGGACGAGCTGGACCGGAGCGCGCTGGACCTCGCGGAGCAGGGCTTCAACCAGATCGCCAGCGTGATTCGCCGCGACAGTGCGGCCGCGCTGCTCCGCAGCCTGGGCGCCGTGGCGACACCGGACGGCCGGACGGTGCCGGCCGACCAACGCTAGCGCGCCCTCACGGGTGCGTGGCGAGTCTGCGCGGGTGCGGAACTCGCGCGGCGGCGGTTCTGCGGCGCAGACGCCCCGAGGGGCCGCAGCCGTGGACGGCCGAGCGTGCGGCGAGGGACGACGGAACGACGGAGGCTTTCGCATGACGACCAGACGGCACGCCGGGCTAGTCGGAGCTCTCGCGCTGGCGCTGGCCGGCAGCCTGCTCACCGGCGCCGCCGCCGCGCAGGCACCGGCGGGCGCCACCGCCGAGCCGGCCTCAACCGACGAGGCCGCCAAGTCGAACGAATCGGCCGAGTACGGCGCGCTCATCGGTCGCTACTGCGTGACCTGCCACAACGGCCGGCTGCGCACGGCCGGCTTGTCGCTCGATGACGTGGAGGTCAGCGAGGCGCACGTCGCCGCCGACGCGGAGCTCTGGGAGAAGGTCGTCCAGAAGCTCCGCAGCCGGACGATGCCGCCCCCGCGGCGCCCGCGGCCGGACGACGACTCCTATCGGGCCTTCGCGTCCTGGCTCGAGACCTCCCTCGACCACGCCGCGGACGCCGCTCCCAACCCCGGGCGGCCGCAGCTCCACCGGATGAACCGCGCCGAGTACCGCAACGCCGTCCGCGACCTGCTGGCGCTGGACGCCGACGTGAGCGCGCTGCCGGCGGACGACTCGACGTTCGGCTTCGACAACATCGCGGACGCCCTGGGCGTCTCGCCCCTGCTGCTCGAGAGCTACGTCACGACGGCGCGCAAGATCAGCCGCCTCGCCGTCGGGAGCCCCGTCATCCCGACCGTGACGACGACCTACAAGACGCCCGAGGACCTCACGCAGGACTACCACCTCCGCGAGCTGCCGCTCGGCACCCGCGGCGGCATCCGCGTAGCGGAGCACTTCCCGGTCGACGCGGAGTACGAGATCCGCGTCCGGCTGCGCCGGACCGCCGTCGGCACGATCCGCGGCATCGGCGAGGAGCACCACCTGGAGTTGACCCTCGACGGCGAGCGCATCGGGCTGTTCCCCATCGGCAGCGAGGACGCGTACACGGCCCTCGTGGTGAACGAGCAGAACCCGGGCCAGACCGTCAGCCGGGCGTTCACGGCGGACGAGGGAATGCGGGTGCGGCTGCCGATCCCCGCCGGACGCCACGAGATCGTCGCCGCCTTCGTCGGCAAGCCCGCCGCGCTGTCCGAGGAGACCCGGAAGCCCTTCCTGCGGAGCTACGTCGCGTCGAACAGCCGACGAGGCCTGCCGGACGTCGACAGCGTGCTCATCGCGGGCCCCTTCGACCCGCGGCGCCCTGACGACACGCCGAGTCGGCAGCGCATCTTCACCTGCCGCCCGGAGGCTCTCGGCGATGCCGCGCCGTGCGCCCGCTCCATCCTCTCGCGCCTCGGCCGGCTCGCCTACCGCCGCCCGCTGGAGGCGCCGGAGATCGACCGGCTCCTCGCGTTCTTCGAGGACGGCAGCCGCGACGGCGGTTTCGAGTCCGGCATCGAGCTCGCCCTGCGCTTCCTGCTCGCGAGCCCGCAGTTCATCTTCCGCCTCGAGACCGAGCCGGACGAGCTCGCGGCCGGCGCCGTCTATCCGGTGTCGGACCTCGACCTCGCCTCGCGCTTGTCGTTCTTCCTCTGGAGCAGCATCCCCGACGAAGAGCTGCTCGCGGTGGCGGAGCGCGGCGAACTGGGCGCGCCGGACGAGCTGCGGCGGCAGGTGCGGCGCATGCTGGCCGACCCCCGCGCGTCGGCCCTGGTCGAGAACTTCGCCGGCCAGTGGCTCTACCTGCGGAACCTCGCCAACACCCATCCGGACCCGCCCACGTTCCCCGACTTCGACGACAACCTGCGCCGCGCCCTGCAGCGGGAGACCGAGCTCTTCTTCGGGAGCGTGATGACCGAGGACCGCAGCATCCTCGAGTTGCTGACCGCCGACTACACGTTCCTCAACGAGCGGCTGGCGCGCCACTACGGCATCCCCGGCATCTACGGCGACCGCTTCCGCCGCGTGGCGGTCACCGAAGACGCGCGCCGCGGCATCCTGGGCCACGGCAGCCTGCTGACGGTCACCTCGTATGCCACCCGCACGTCGCCCGTGCTGCGCGGGAAGTGGATTCTCGAGAACCTTCTCGGGTCGCCGCCGCCGCCGCCGCCGCCGGACGTGCCCGACCTCGAGGACGCGGGCAGCGCCGAGGGCCTCTCCATTCGGGAGCGGCTCGAGCAGCACCGCGCCAATCCGGCGTGCGCCGCCTGCCACGCCCGCATGGACCCGTACGGCTTCGGCCTCGAGAACTTCGACGCCATCGGGCGCTGGCGCAGCAGCAGCGGCGGCGAGCCCATCGACGCCTCGGACGTGCTGCCGGACGGGACGGCGTTCAACGGGCCCAGCGAGCTCCGGGAGGCCATCCTGCGGCGGCCCGGTTCGTTCGTCGAGACCTTCACGCGGAAGCTGCTGACCTACGCGGCCGGTCGCGGCATGGAGTACTACGACGCACCGGCCGTCCGCCGCATCGTCCGCGCGGCGGCCGAGGACGACTACCGGTTCTCGGCCCTCGTCGACGGCGTGGTGACGAGCGACGTGTTCCGGAAGAAGGTGAAGCGGCCAGCGGCGGACGCGCCGGCCGAGGTTGCGGTGGCCGGGCAGTAGGCTGCCCATCACCCCGTCGGTGACCGGAGGGAGACAGCACAGATGATCATCACGAAGATGGCGTTGCCTCGGCGGACGTTCCTGCGCGGTGTCGGCGCGGCGGTCGCGTTGCCGTTGCTGGACGCGATGGTCCCGGCGCTCTCGGCGATGTCCCGCACCGCGGCCGCCCCGGTTCGCCGCCTCGCGTTCTCCTACATCCCGAACGGCGCCATCATGGAGCAGTGGACGCCGGCCGCCGAGGGAACGGACTTCGACTTCCCGGCGATCCTGGCCCCCCTCGAGCGCCACCGCGACCGGCTGGTCGTCGTCTCCGGACTCGACTCCCGCCCGTCGGAGGCGGCCGAGGGCGAGGGCTCCGGCGACCACGCGAGGGCGAGCGCGGTCTGGCTGACCGGCGTGCACCCGAAGCGAACCGAGGGCGCCGACGTCCGCGGCGCGAAGACGATCGACCAGATCGCGGCCGACGAGCTGGGTCGCGACACGCAGCTCCCGTCGCTCGAGGTCGCGGCCGAGGACTTCAGCGCCGTCGGCGGCTGCGACATCGGCTACTCGTGCAGCTACGTCAACACGCTCTCGTGGCGCACGCCGACGACGCCGCTCCCGATGCAGACCGACCCGCGGGTCATCTTCGAGCGCCTGTTCGGCGAGGGGCTCGGCGCCGAGGAGCGGCGGCGGCAGCTCAGCCAGGACCGCAGCATCCTCGACGCCATCGTCGGCGAGGTGGGACGGCTGAGGAAGCGGCTCGGGGCGGCAGACACGGCGCGCGTCACCGAGTATCTCGACAGCGTTCGCGACGTCGAGCAGCGCGTCCGGAAGGTGGAAGCGCGGGCCGGCGAGCATATCGAGCTCCCCGAGATGCCGATCGGCGTGCCGGAGCTCTACGACGACCACGTGAAGCTGATGTACGACCTGCAGGCGCTGGCGTTCCAGGCCGACATCACGCGCATCAGCACGTTCATGCTCGCCCGCGAGGCGTCGACGCGCACCTACAGCCACATCGGCGTCCCCGACCCGCACCACGCCATCTCGCACCACGGCAATGCGCCGGACAAGGTGGCGAAGCACGCGAAGATCAACACGTACCACGTCAGCCTGTTCAGCTACTTCCTCGACAAGCTGCGGTCGACGCCGGACGGCGACGGGACCCTGCTCGACCACGCGACGCTGCTCTACGGCGGCTGCATCAGCAACGGCAACCTCCACACGCACACGCGGCTGCCGGTGCTCGTGGCCGGCGGGGCCGGCGGCCGGACCCAGTGCGGGCGCCACGTGGCGGCCGAGGACGGGACGCCGATGACCAACCTGCTGCTGTCGATCCTCGACAAGGTGGACGTCCACCGCGAGCGGATCGGCGACAGCACGGGCCGGTTCTCCGAGGTGTAGGCCGGCGTTCCGGCGGCCCCTTCGAACCCCCGGGCCTCTCGCAGGCCCGGGGGTTCCTGCGTACGCCGTCTTCGGCCTTCCCATGGCAGCCCCACGGGGCTCGGCCACCGCAACCCACGCCGTGACCCGCAGGCGGAGGCACGGCCCCTCCGCCGGTGGTGGCGGCGGCGTTGTGGGACAATCGACCAGCGCCCCGCCGCTCCCCCATGTCCTGGACCCAGATTGCGATGAAGGCCGTCGAGGACCGCGTCTGGCCCGAGTGGCGGGCGGCGGTCGAGGTCACGGCCGTCTTCCTGCTGACCTATCTGCCGGGCCTCGGCCGCGGCTTCATCAAGGACGATTTCGCCTGGATCGCCGCGAACCAGGTGACCAGCGCGGGCGAACTCCTGGGGCTGTTCACGAGCACCGCCGACTTCTACCGGCCGGTGGTCCGCCTCAGCTTTGCGGCGGACTGGTGGCTCTTCGGGATCGAGCCCCTGGCGTACGGACTCACGAACCTGGCCGTTCTGGCCGCCGGCGCCCTCGCCCTGCGCGCCCTCGCCCTCGCGCTCGGGATGCCCCGCGGCGCCGCCCTCCTCGCGGCCGGACTCTGGGCGTTCAACTTCCACGGCGTAGACATGTCGCTGCTCTGGATCAGCGGGCGCACGTCCCTGCTGGCGACGCTGTTCGCCCTGCTCGCCGCGCGGTCGTTCGTCGTGGACCGGCCCCGGGCCGCGGCCGGCTGGGCGCTCCTCGCGATGCTGTCGAAGGAGGACGCGGTGCTGCTGCCGTTCGTGCTGCTCGCCTGGGGCGGGCTGTGGCAGGCGCACGCGTCGGGAGTCGGGGGCACGGCGTCGGCACGCTTCCAGCTCGGCCGTGCGCTCCGCTCGTCCTGGCCGCTGTTCGTGTCGCTGGCCGTCTACCTCGCCGCCCGCACGGCAGCGGGGGCGATGACTCCGCTCGACGCACCCGCTGCGTATCGCTTCGTGCTGAGCCCGGGGCCGGTCATCCTGAACGCCCTCTCGTACCTCGACCGGGGCGCGACGCTGGCCGCTTCGTTCGTCCTGCTCCTGGCCGCCGCCGCCTGGATCGTGCCCCGTCCCTCCGCGGAGCAGCGGCGCTGGGTGCTTCTCGGACTCGTCTGGATGCTCGGCGGCTACGCGCTCGCCGTATTCCTGCCGGTCCGCTCGAGCCTCTACGCGGTGGGTCCGGCGGCCGGCGCGTCCCTGGCCGGCGCCGCGCTCGTCACCGCCCTCTGGGACGGCGGCGGACGGGCGGCCCGCTGCCGTGCGGTGCTGGCCGGCGCGTTCGCGCTCGCCATCGCGGTGCCGATTCACTGGGCCAGGCTCGACGAGTGGGTCGACTCGGCGCGCCTGTCGACCCGGGTGCTGGATCGGCTCGCCCCGGTGGTCGCGACGCTGCCGCCGGAGGGCGTCATCCGCCTCGACGACGACCGCGGGCGGCGGATCAATCTCGACGCCGTGTTCGGCACCCTGGTCGAGACCGCCGTCCTGGTCCGGACGGGGCGCCGGCAGCCGGTCTGGATCGAGCCTCCGCCGATCGACTGGCGGCTCGCCGGGCTCGTACGCCCTCACGAGGAGGACGTGGCGGTCCGCTTCGCGCTGCGGGACGACGAGTTGGTGCGTCTCCCGGAGCCTCCCTAGGAGGCTGCGTCGTGCGAGGACGCGGGGAGGCTGAGCGCGAGGGAGACTCTTGCGTCACCGGTTCTGCGGCGCAGACTCATCGCAGTCACGGGCGCGCCAGGAGTCTGCGCGGGCACGAGATCTCTCCTATGGCGGCCTCTGCGGCCCAGTCGGCGTCGTACGAGGCCCGCTACCAGGTCAGCTCGCACTTCCCGTAGTACTGCTCGGGGCGCGAGGTGAATCCGGGCAGCGAGATTTGCGTGTACTCGTGGCGCGTGTGGACGGCCAGGAACGTGCCGTCGCCGGTCTCCTGGTTGAGGATGGTCGTCGTGTAGAGCGGCCCGGCCTGGAACATCTGCAGGAAGTGCAGATACTGGCCGCTGAGCCGGGTGATGATGTGGGAGACCCCGAACGGTCCGACCGCTTCGGCGGTGGCGTCCTCGGTGTCGATCCCCTCGAAGCGGAACGCCAGGTTCGATGTGGTCGTCTCGGCGCTCGCCTCCCCTTCCGTCCAGGTGCCGGTGGCCAGCACCGGGAAGGTGCAGTCGGCCGCGGTCGCGCCCGCCAGCCGGTTCTGCGCCGCCGCCGGCACCGCCCCGAGGCCCCCGGCCGGCACTGCGGACGCCGCAGCCGCCAGGAGCAGAGCCAGTCCGACGAGTCCGATCGCCCGAGTCCGTGTCTCGTTCGCCATCGTGAACTCCCGCACCCCGTCCGCGACCCCCCGTCCGGCCGATCCAGGCTCGCCGCGGCGGCCGCCGACCGCACCCCACTCCTGGTCATTATGACCGACCGCGGCCGGGCTCTGCGTTGACCCGGCGAGCCCCGCCCGCGATAATCACGAGCGACCTTCCGGCGGCGGCTTTGCCGCGTGCAGCGCGGCTGCGGCAATTCGATGAAGACCAGAACCCTCACGGCGATCCTGGTTGCGGGCTCCGTCACGGCCGGTGCCGTCGCCGCGGGTGCGGCGGCGTTGGCGGCGGGCCAGTCGCGCGATGCGCAGCGTCGGGCGCAGCTTGCGCGTCTCTTTCCCGACGCGGACGGGTTCTCGCCGAAGGAGGGCTCCCCGCCGCACTTCAAGGTCTACGCCGACGAGCCGGGGTCCGACGAGCCGCGCATCGTCGGCTACGCGTTCCTGACCACGGATCTCGAGCCGCTCGAGCGGGGCTACGACGGCCCCATCCAGATCCTGGTCGGGATGGATCCGGTCGGCGTGCTCACCGGGATCGTCGTCGGCACCCACCACGAGCCGTACGGCTACTTCTCCATCGACTTGCCGGGCTACGCCGCGCAGTTCGAGGCGAAGAGCATTCGCGACCGCTTCCGCCTCGGACGTGACGTCGACGCGGTGGCCACCGCCACCCTGACCGTGGGCAGCGCCACCCGGGCGGTGAAGAACAGCGCGCGGCGAATCGCCCGGGCCTTCCTCACGCCCCCCGGAGCCTCCCGGTGACGCGGCGCGCCGCACGGCACCCGTCCTCGTCGCCGGTTGGCCCGGCCGGTGGCCCGACCGAACCTCTCGCCGTCGGCTCCGTTCTGCGGCGCGGCCTCGTGGCCCTGCTGCTCGCCGGCGCGGTCGCGTGGCCCGTCGGCGCGGCGACATCCAGCCCACCGATGGCGTCGAGCTTCGCCGCCGCCGTCCAGCCTGCCGGCGAGGCGCCGGCGGACGACCTCTGGAACTTCGAGGACGAGGAGGAGGTCGAGACCTGGGGCACGCTGCTCCGGGATCAGGGCACCGACCTCGCGCTCTTCGCGGCGTTCGCGACACTGGCCCTGGTCAGCTTCCACCGCAAGAGCGTCCCGCTGAAGTACGTGACGCTCGTGGCCGCGGTGGCCTACCTGGGCTTCTACAAGAGCCAGCTCATCTCGGTGGTGAATATCTACAGCGCCGCGACGGGGAACCTCCCCGTCTTCCGCTACAGCTTGGCGTGGTACCTGTTCGCGGGGTTCACGGTGGTCTCGACGATCCTGTGGGGTCGCCTGTACTGCGGGCGGGTCTGCGCCTACGGCGCGCTGACGCAGCTCCTCGACCGCGTCGTCCCCGCCCGGCTCCGGCTCGAGGTGCCGCCGTGGCTCGAGCACCGCGCCGCCCGGATCAAGTACTTCCTGCTCGGCGCCACGCTGATCTATTTCCTCGCCACCTCCGACATCGCCGCCTATCGCTACGTCGAGCCGTTCTGGATGTTCACCCTCCGCAGCACCCCGGCCCTCTGGACCGCACTGGCGCTGCTGCTCCTGGCGACCGTCTTCGTCCGCAACCTCTACTGCCGCTTCCTCTGCCCCGTCGGCGCGGCCCTCGGGCTGCTCTCGACGCTGACCGTCTTCCGCATCAAGCGCTGGTCCGAGTGCAACACGTGCAAGATCTGCGAGAAGGCCTGCGAGTGGGGCGCCATCCAGGGTCCGCGCATCGACATGACGGAGTGCGTCCGGTGCGACGACTGCGAGCGGCTCTACGCGGACACGGCGAAGTGCCCGCACTGGATCATCCTCCGGCGGACCGGCGCGTAGCCGACCGGTCCGGCTCGGGCTCGGAGCCGCTGCCGTCACCTCCGCCGGACTTGGCGCTACGCGCAATCTGACGCAAGATCGCGGCGTGAGGCTCGTCGCAGGGGTCGTGGCGATGATGGGATCGCTGGTGTTGCCCGGCACCGATTTCGCCGCGGCGGCGGAACGGTCGGTCGTCCTGCTGGTCCCGGCGGCGGATGACGATCGGCTGGAGCCGGCGCGCGAGGCCGTCGCGTTCTGGAACGCGCGGCTGGCGGAGCTCGGCGTCGCGACGCGGCTCGCGACGCGGGTGGTCGTGGCGTCGCCGGTGTCCCGCGCCCTCGAGAACTACGCCCGGGGCGTGGCCCAGCGTGCCGTCCGCCTGCCGGGTGGGGAAGCCGAACCCGATGCGCCGGCGGAGATTCTCGGTCTCGGGGCCGACATCGTGCTGCTTCTGTCGCGGCAGGACATCATGTCGTACGCGTGGCCGCTGCCGCGGGTCGACCCGCCTCGCTACCTCGTCGTCATCCGCCGAGTGCGGGCTCCGGATCGCAACGATGCGATGGTCACCCGGCATGTGGTCGCGCACGAGCTCGGCCATGCGCTCGGCCTGCTCCACAACGATCTGCCGGACACCCTGATGTGCGGCCCGTGCCAGCCGCTCACGGCAACCCCCGACGAGACCGGCTTCCTGCCCCTCACGGACGCCGAGCGCGCGCGGCTGGTCGCCCTGCACACCGATCCGTAGCGCAAGGCTGCCCACGTTTACGGCACGTCCTCGCGCCTCGTCCGGTGTCAGAAGCGCTGCAGCTCGACGAAGTTGGCGTCCGAGACGCCCAGATCGGAGTGGACGCGCGCGAAGACGACCGCATCCCCGGTCCGGAAGAGGCCGCGGCGGGCGACCTCGGGCTTGAGAGCGGCCGTGGCCAGGGCGCCGGCGTCTACGGCCAGCGGCGCGACGCCCCGGCAGAGGGTCAGTTGGCGGGCGACACTCGCATCCGACGTAACCGCGTAGATCGGAATCGGCGGCCGGAGCGCCGCGAGCTGGCGCGCCGTCGCCCCGCTTCGCGTAACCGCCACGATGGCGCAGGCGCCCGCCGTGGCGGCCAGCGTCACCGCGGCGTCGCAGAGCGCCCGGTCGTGGCGATCCGCGATGTCCCCGGGCACGATACGCTCCGGCTGCCCCGACTCGGCGTCCCGCAGGATGGCGTCGAGGGTGCTGGCCGCGAGCACCGGATGCGCGCCGACGGCAGTCTCTCCGGCGAGCATGATGGCGTCGACGCCGTCATCGACCGCGTTCGCGGCGTCGCTCACCTCCGCGCGCGTCGGGCGCGGGGCATGCCGCATCGTGTCGAGCACCTGCGTGGCGACGATGAGGGGAACGCCGGCGTCGCGGGCGCGCCGCGTCAGGTCCTTCTGCACCCGCGGCACGTGCTCGAGGGGGATCTCCAGGCCGAGGTCGCCGCGCGCCACCATGACCGCGTCGGCCGCGGACAGGATGTCGTCGAATCCATCGACCGCGCCCGGCCGCTCGATCTTCGCCACCAGCCCCACCCGCCCGCCGCCGCACCGGCGTGCCGCGGCGCGCGCCAGCCGCAGATCGTCACCACTCTGCACGAAGCTGACGCCGACGAAGTCGACTTCCGTCGCGACCGCGGCCTCAATCTCTTCGATGTCCGCGTCCGTCAACGCCGTCAGCGGCAATTCGACGCCGGGGGCGTTGATCCCCTTGCGGGCCGTGAGCCGCCCGCCGAACTCGACCTCGGTCACGATCCGGGCGCCGTCGCTCTCGATGACGCGCAGCCCGATCGCCCCGTCGTCGAGCAGCAGCGCCTCCCCGCCGCGGACCGCTGCGGCGAGCGGGGCGCAGGAGGTGGACACCCGAGCGGCGTCGCCGGCGAAGTCTCCGAGCGCAATCTCGAGGCGCGCGCCAACCTCCAACGCTACGCCGGCCGGATCGACCAGGGGTCCGATGCGGATCTTGGGACCGGCCAGGTCCTGCAGCACGGCCACGATGCGGCCGGCACGCGCCGCCCGTTCGCGGATGCGCTCGACCATGGCGCGCCGGTCTTCGCGCGTGCCGTGCGAGGAGTTGACGCGGAATACGTCGACGCCGGCGTCGAGCAACTCGTCCAGGGTGTCTGCGCTACGGCTCGCCGGTCCGACGGTAGCGACGATCTTGGTTCGGCGCACGCGCAGCTCGCTCCCGGATCCGGAAAGGGTCGGGCTCGAGGCGGAAGGTCCCTACGGCGCCGAACCCGGACAGGAGCGACCGCCGGCGAGCGGGCGCACGAGCTTGCCGGCCGCGTCGCGGCACATCAGATCGCGCGCGGACCTCCCATTGTTGTTCTGGAGGTCGAGATCGCCGCCGTGATCGACCAGGAGGTCGACGACGGTCGGGTACGCCAGCCGTACCGCGGCGTGCAGCGCCGTGTTCCCGTTGAAGTCCATCGCGTTGACGTCGTTGCCGAGCTCGAGCGCCAGCTTGGTGCCCTCCCACGTTGCACGCTCGCCGGCCAGCACCAGCAGCCGGGCCGCGTCGACGCCGATGCCCTGGTCGCGACGGTTGCTGGACCTCGTGGTCCAGCCGGCGCCGGCGGCAGCCATCAGCGGCGTGATCCCGTTGTTGTACGGGGTCAGGAGCGGATCGGCGCCGACCTCGGCCAGGAACTCCATGATCTCGACCTCGGCGTACTTGGCCGCCAGCCAGAAGGGCGTCGCCCCGGCCAACGCCCCGGACAGGCCGTACCAGTTCAGGTTCCGTTGCTGCCGGCTCCCTCGCTCGAGGCGGGCGTTCGGGTCGGCGCCGTGGGCGCTCAGCGCCCGCACCAGGTCGAGGTCGCCCCGCGATACGGCGGTGTGCAGCGCCGTGTACCCCGCCTCCGCATCGTTGGGGTTCGCGCCCCGCTCCAGAAGGAGCTCGGCCAGCTCCCCCTGCCCGCTGAAGCTGGCGATCACGAGGGCCGACTGCCCGTTGGGCGCCGCCTCGTTGACGTCGGCCCCCGCGTCGAGCAGCAGGCGTGCGTTCCCGATGCGGCCGTTCCGCGCCGCGAAGAGCAGCGGGGTCGACCCGCGCTGCGGCTCCATGAAGTACTGCTCGAAGGCATTGCCGTCGCCAAGGCTCACCGGCAGCAGATGGCTGTCCGAACGCGCGCCGGCATCGGCTCCGTGCGCCAGCAGCACGCGCACGACGGCCGGGTTCTCCTGGGCCGCGGCCCACATCAGCGCCGTCTGCCCGTGCGACTTCTCACGGGCGTGGACGCTCGCACCGTGGTCGAGCAGCGTCTCCACCGCGTCCGCGGCCCCGGTCCGGGCGCACGTCATGAGCGGCGTCTCGCCCATTGACGTCGCCGCGTCGGGGTTCGCGCCGGCACCGAGGAGCTTCCCGACCGCTGCCGCGTTGCGGTTGGTGCAGGCAAGGGTGAGCGGCGTCACGCCGTAGTCGTTGGCGGCGTCCGCGTCGGCGCCGGCTTCGAGCAACGCGACGACCACGTCCATGTCGTCCCGCACGACTGCCCAATGCAGGGCCGTCGCGCCGTCGCCTTCGCGGGCGTTGACGTCGATCTCCTCCGACAGCAGCGTACGCACGGCCTCGTGATCGCGATCGCGGATCGCCTCGATCAGTCGGAAGTCCGTGCTGCCCGCCGCGATGCCGGCGATCCAGAGCCACGCCACCACCGCCGTAGCCATCGAGCTGCTGCTCAGCCGCATACCGGCTCCTCCCGTGGCGCGCCTTCCCGACCAGGACCCGCTCGGCCGGCCCGCGGACGACCGGAGGCCGCCGCGCACGGCCGGCAGCCCCCGGTCGCAAGGTACAGGACTACGCGAGCTCCGAGATCTCCCGGATCGCGTCCGTGCTCCCGCTGAAGCTCTCGACCGGAACGCCCAGCTTCAGCAGCATCGTGTACTGCAGATCGGTCAGCGGGGTGCCCTTGGGGTTGACCACGTGGCGCCCGCCCCGGATCTGCCCGCCGCCGCCACCGGCCACGAGGATCGGCAGGTCCTCCGTCGTATGCCGGTTCGAGTTCCGCAGCGCGGAGCCGTACATCAGCATGACGTGGTCCAGCAGCGAACCGTCGCCGTCCGGCGTCGCGCGCAGCTTCGCCAGGAAATCGCTGAACAGGACCATGTGGTACGCGTTGATCCGGGCCAGCTTCTCGATCTTCTCCGGGTTGTCCCGGTGGTGGCTGAGCGGATGGTGCGGCTCGGTGACGCCGATCTGCGGATACGTCGCGCCGCTTTCCTCGCGGCCGACCATGAACGAGATGACGCGCGTCATGTCGGTCTGATAGGCCAGCACGATCAGGTCGAACATGAGCCTCGCGTGCTCTTCCCACGACAGGGGAATCCCGGCCGGAGACTCGACCGCCGGCAGCTCCCGGTCCGCCTGCTGCTCCGCCATCTGCAGGCGCCGCTCGATGCCCCGCACGGCTTCCAGATACTCGTCGAGCTTGCGCCGGTCGTAGGGCGCAAGTCCCTTCTCCATGCGGGCGACCTTGTCCATGACCGCGTCGAGGATGCTCTGCTGCCGCTGGGCACGCACGAGCCGCGCCTCGGCGCTGGTGCTTCCCACGTCGCCGAACAGGCGCTCGAAGACGATCCGCGGATTCGTCTCCCGCGGCATCGGCGTCGACCGGTTGGCCCAGGAGTTGTTGAGATAGGCGCAACTGAAGCCGCCGTCGCAGGTGGCCACGCCGTAGACCGTGTCGCCGCCCTCGAGCGACAGCTCCAGCGACGGCAGTTGCGTGGCGCGGCCGAGCCCGTCCGCGTTCGCGGCGACCTGGTCCATGGAGATGCCCAGCTCGAGCGCCGCTCCGGTCGTCCGCTTCGGACGGGCGCCGGTCAGGAACGCCGAGGCGGCCTGGGAATGGGTGGTGCCGCGGCCCGGCTCCGCGCCGACGCTGTCGAGGTTCGACAGCACGACCACGTGCTCCCGAACCGGCTCCAGCGCCTTCAGGCTCGGTGTCAGCTCGAACCCGGCGCCCGCCGTCTTCGGCGTCCAGTACTCGGCGGGGGCCCCGTTCGGTACGACGACCACGCCCAGTCGCTTCGTCGGTACGGCCGGCGTCTTGGCCAGAGCCGTCAACGCGGGCACCATTCCGTCGAGGAGCGGGAGGGCCAACGCCGTTCCCACGCCCCGCAGGATCGTCCGACGCGGGATCGCGTTCTTCGTCACGATCATCAGCCTATCCTCCTCGTCTGAAACGGTTCGCTGTTCACGATGGCCAGAATCAGGGCCGACCAGCGGGACTCCCCGGCCGCCGCCTCCCGCCGGATCCGCCGCACGGCCGGCATGTCGATCGCCTCCAGCCGGCGCCCCGTGGCATAGGTCAGCAGTCTCTCCGTCAGCGTCGTCGTGAATTCGTCTCCGTGCGCCAGTATCTGTCGCAGGCCGCTGGCCCCCTCGAACGGACTGCCGTCCGGGGCCAGCCCGGAGGGATCGATGGCCGGCCCGCGCTCGCCCGGCACCCCCGTGTCCTCGGTAGCGCGCCAGCGGCCGATCCCGTCGAAGTTCTCCAGCGCGAAGCCCAGCGGATCCATGGTCCGATGACACGTCGCGCAGGCCGGGTTCCGTCGATGGACCTCCATGAGCGCACGCACGGAGGTCGGCGGCTCCCCTTCCTCGCGGGTCTTCAGGTCCGGTACATCCGCCGGCGGCTCCGCCGGCGGGGCCCCCAGCAGGCTTTCCAGCACCCACTTGCCGCGCGTCACCGGCGACGTGCGGTTCGCATACGACGTCAGCGTCAGGATGCTCGCCTGCCCCAGGAGACCGGCCCGCCGGTCGTCGGGCAGGTCGACCCTACGAAAATGGGTTCCGTGAATCCCGGGGATCCCGTAGTGCTGGGCCAGACGGTCGTTCACGAAGGTGTAGTCGGCCGTCAGCAGGTCCGAGACGGGACGGTCGTCGCGGAACTGCGCCTCCAGGAAGAGCTGCGTCTCCCGCTGCATCGCCGCGCGCAGGTTCTCGTCGAACTCGGGAAACGCCGTCGGATCCGGCGACGCGTTCCGGAGCCGGCGCAGCCCCAGCCACTGCCCGGCGAAGCTCTCCACCAGCATCCTTCGCGCGCGGGGCTGGTCCAGCATCCGGCGCACCTGCCGCTCGAGCACCGCGGGCTCGGTCAGCCGCCCCTGCACCGCCAGGTCGAGCAGCTCGTCGTCGGGGACGCTGCCCCACAGAAAGAACGACAGTCGCGAGGCGAGCTCGAGATCGCTCACCGGATAGGCGATCCCCGGCTCGGCGTCCACCGGCGCGCGCTCCGTGCGGAACACGAACTCCGGGTCGGTCAGCAGGAACTCCAGCCCCGCCTGAATCCCGGTCTCGAATCCGCCCTCCCGCCGCCCCGCCTCGTAGAAGCTCATGAGCGCCGTCAGGTCTCCGGGCGTCACGGGCCGGCGGTACGCGCGCCGGGCCAGGTTGCCCAGAATCTGCTCCGCGCACGCCGCCTCTTCGCCGGCGTGCGCTGGCCGGCAGACCAGGATCCTCCGCCGGCTCGGCGTCTCGACCGGCGTCTCGACCGGCGCTTCGCCGACCAGCGGACCCGTGACGGTCAGCCTCGCCACAGCGGGGTTCCCGTCCTGCCGGTCATCGGTGCTGTAGCCGAACGTGGCCGGGCTGGGCCGCGGCTGCAGGACCCCTTCGTCGAGGGCCGGCCGCCGGAGGAACGCCAGGCCCACCAGCCGCATGCCGGCCTCTACCGGCATCCGGAACTGCAGCCCCTCGTCCGCGGTGACCGAGTAGTTGCCCCACTCGGGGAACCCGCCGCTCCCGGAGCCGCAGTAGCTCGTCGCGCACCGCGCCCCCTCGAACGCTCCTCCCACCATGAACGTATGGACCCGGGCCTTGTCGAGCCGCAGGTCGAGCTGGTGCGGAACGTTCCCGAGACCGCGGATGTAGTTGTAGAAGTTGCGCCGCAGGTCGACCTTGAAGAGGTACTCGCCGTCGAGCGGGAAGTAGTGACGCACGGCGAGGCCGCCCCGCGAGCCGAATGGAAGATCCTCGCTCGTGCGGGCGTCCTGCACCTCCAGCTCCGGCACCTGGTAGGACGACGAGCGGGACGCCAGGAGCGGGTCGCCCAGCGCGAGCTGGCTGATCCGCCGCGCCGCCGTCAGGTAGCGCTCCATCAGCGTGGTGGAGACCGACAGGACCTCGGCATTGTTGTCGAAGCCCTCGGCGTCCGCGTCGTCCGGCGGCAGAAGGGCCTCGATGTCGACGTCGAGCCCCAGCAGGTCCCGCACGGCGTTGCGGTACTCGACGCGGTTGAGGCGATGCACCGTCATCGGCCGGCCGCGGGGCGGGCGGACCTCGGCCGCGCGGTCGAGCTCCGTCTCCAGCCAGCCCAGCCAGGCGCCGCGGGCCGCGTCGTCCGGCCGGCGCGCCGCCGGGGGCGGCATCATCCCGCTCCGCACCTTCCGGAGCACGTCCTCCCACAGCTCCGCGTGGGCGCCGACATCCTCGAAGTCGAGGCCCTGGAGCGAGATCGGCACCGCGCCGCGCTCGAAGCCCCGGTCGTTGTGGCAGGCGACGCAGTACCGTTGCACAAAGTCACGCGGCGGGGCTGCGCCGGGCGGCGACTGGGCATGGCTCGCGTGCGGAATCAGGCACAGCGCTGCCGCGAGCCCCGCGCCGGCCGCCGCCTTGAACGGCGTCGACATGGTCACAACCTCCCATCCTCAAGGCGCGAGCGAGCGCGCCCCCACGGGCGCGCCGGGAGTTCGCACGGGCGCAACGTCCTGCACCGCACGTCCTGCGGCGCAGACTCCCGGACCGCGCGGCGGAAGAGGGCCGGGGGAGCGGCGGGAGTCCGGCCGGGCGGCATCGGGTGGAACTCGCTGCAGGCGAGGCTCCGCACGCACCTCCGGGGGGAGGCCGCGACGTCGGCCCGGTGCCCGTAGCGCGGAGCGGTTGATCGCCGTCCGACTCTTCCCTCGGGCATGATCGCCCCAGCTTGCCGCCGGGATCGTAGGGCCTGACCTTACCACAACGGCAGCGCTGGTGCGTAGCGTCGGCAACCGGGGCGGGCCGGACCTCGACCGGCCTGCGGCCGGCGGCGTCGAGCGCAGCGTGCTCACGAGTCACTTACCGATGAGCATCTTGCTTGTGAGTACGCTACTCAGGAGTCGGTACGGGTTCGTAGCGCCTCGAAGGGCCCCGGGGACCGAACCGGAGGGCTCCGCAGGACGAGCGCCCGCATTGGACGCTTGGTCGTCGCGTGTCTATGATGACGTCACTTTTCATGGATTTGTGACGGCGTGCCTTCCACCTACCGTCGCCTGCTCGACGTGCCGGCCCAGAGTTTCTTCCTCTTCGGCATGCGAGGCATCGGCAAGAGCACGTGGGCCCGGGCGGCGTTGCCGGACGCCGTCTACCTCGACCTCCTCGATGAGCGGCTGCACCTCGACCTGTTGGCGGATCCGGGGCTCTTCTACCAGTCGGTGGCGGAACGGCCGCCCGGCGCGTGGGTGGTCGTCGACGAAGTGCAGCGGCTGCCGTCGCTGCTGAACGAGGTCCACCGGTGCATCGCGTCGCTGCGCCTGCGCTTCGCCCTCCTCGGATCGAGCGCGCGCAAGCTCAAGGCCGCCGGCACGAACCTGCTGGCCGGGCGCGCGCTCCGGAAGGCCATGTTCCCGCTGACCGCCGCGGAGCTCGGCGCGGACTTCGATCTCGACCGGGTGCTGCGCCACGGGTCGATTCCGCTCGTCTGGACGAGCGACACGCCGGGCGAAGTGCTCGAAGCCTACGCCCAGCTCTATCTCCGGGAGGAGATCCGGGCCGAAGCGCTGGTGCGCAACCTGCCCGGATTCGTGCGCTTCCTGCCGGTGGCGGCGCTGTTCAACGGGCAGGTCGTCAACGTTGCCGGCATCGCCCGCGACGCCGGCGTCGCCCGCACAACGGTGCAGGGATACCTCGGTATCCTCGAGGACACGTTGCTCGTCTACCGGCTGCCGGCCTACGAAGCGCGAGCGCGGGTGCGGGAGCGCAGGCTGCCGAAGCTGTACTGGGTCGACCCCGGCGTCGTGCGCGCCACCAAGCGCCAGCTCGGCACCCTGTCTGCCGAAGAGCGCGGCCCGCTGTTCGAGAGCTGGGTCCTGACGACGCTGCGCGCCCATGCGGAGACGCAGGAGCTCTTCGAGGAGATCGGCTACTGGTCGCCGCACCAGACGCAAACGGAGGTCGACTTCGTCCTACGCCGGGGGCGCGAGCTGCTGGCCATCGAGGTGAAGGCGGCAAGTCGCTACCACTCCGGCCTGCTGGCCGGCCTGCGCGCCCTCGGGGCGCGTCCCGACGTCGCACGTCGCCTGCTCGTCTACACGGGCTCCCGCTCGTTCCGCTCCGAAGACGGGATCGACATCTGGCCCGCGCAACGCTTCGCGTCGGCGGTCGCCGCGGGGGATCTCTGGCCGTGATCGAACGCGGTCACGTACGCCCTGATCAACGTGTTCGAGTGACCGCGGTGCCCGCGGGGTCGCCCCGGGGCCTCGATTTCGGGCCCTTGCGGAGCCGATCCCCGAGGGCCGCCGCCACGCGCTTGACGGCCTCCGCCCGGGCCTGACCGGGGACCCCGCGCGGGCGCGGGCGGGAGAGCTCGCTCCAGGACGCGCGCCCGCGCGCGGGAGCCCAGGAGGCCCGCCAGGCCGGGCCGGCGTCGCGCTCGAGGCTCTCCTTCACGGCCGACTCGATCGGGACCGGCTCGACGGCCGCGTGGCCGCGCGCGAGCATGGCCCGGATGGTGGCGACCGCGCGGGCGGCGAGCAGCTCCACCCCGGCGTCCGCGAGGCGCACCTCGTCCTGCCCGCGGAGCCGGCGGAGCACCTTTCGCCCGCTGGCCCCGGCCGCGCCGAGTGCCGTTCCGACCGCTCCCAGGACCGCGAAGCCGCCCAGCGAAACGCCGCCCGTCGCGATGTCGACCATCGCCCCGGCCGCCACGAGGCCCGCTCCCGCGCCGGCGGCCCAGAGGCCGGCGCGCTCCAGGCTGGCGGGGCTCAGGAAGTCCACGCCGCCGAGGGCCTCGGCGACGTCGAACGTCACCGCGCGGGCCTCGTCCCCGAAGAAGCCGAGCGTCGCCGCGATGCGATCGCGGGTGACGGTCTCGCGCCGACGCAGGCCGTCGAGGAGCTTGACGGTCGCCGCCTCGACGGCCGCCCGGCGTGCTCCCCGGTCCCGTTCCTTGGGGGCGGTCACGATCACGGCGGCTGCCGCGCTGACCAGGAGCTCGGCGGCGGCCTCCGCCGCGGCTACCCTCGCTTCCCGGCGCTCGCGCGCGCGCAGCGCCGTCCAGCGATCGACCGCCCCCTCGTGGCCGGGCGCGAGCGCCTTGACCGCGGCCAGCAGCCGCCGCTCGCCGGCGTCGTCGTACACGACGGCGTCGAAGGCCACCGTCGCGTGCAGCCCCTGCCGGGCGCAGGCGCTCCGCCAGCGAGCCGGGTGGGCGTCGGGACGGCCCGTGTAGTTCAGGATCGGGACGAGCGGCCGGGCCGTCGCGGCCAGCACCGCCAGCTCGTCCAGGTGCCTCGGCTTCGCCTCCCCGCGCGCGTCGATGGCGTACAGCAGGACGTCCGCGCGGAGCGCGGCCCGCACCGAAGCCGCCTCGAGCCCCAGGTCTTCCTCGTCGGCCGCGGACGGCGAGGCGAGGAAGCGGTCGAGCAGCGTTCGCGGATCGTCGTAGCGGTCGGTTCGGGTGGACTCGATCGCGTCCCGCAACCGATCCGATTCCTCGAACCCTGGCGTGTCGAGCAGAAGGGCGATGCTCCCCTCGTCATCGGCCACCTCGCCCGCCTCCACCGCTCGCGTGGTGCCGCCGCTCGCGCTGACCTCGCCGAAGTCGCGGCGTCGCAGCAGCGTCTGGAGCAGCGACGTCTTCCCGGTGTTGGTGTGTCCGACGACGGCCAGCCGCAGCGGCCTCCGGCGCTTCCTCACGCCTCCCCCCGAGCCGCGGCCACCACGCGGAGGCGAGCGGTGGCGAGCCAGCGCCGGGCCCCGTCCGGATCGTCGAACGCCGGCAGCTCGTCGCCGGGCACGAGCGCTTCGAGCGCGCGCGTCGTCCGTGCCTCGTCGGCGCCCTGCGACCACCAGAGCACCGCGCTCGCGGCGGCCGCAAGGACGGCCTCGCACAGGCGGCGGGGAGGGCCGGGGTCCGCCGCCGTGGCGGGCGCCGGCCGCGCGGCACCGGCCTCGCCGCCCCCGCGGCGGGCCAGCGACAGAAGGCCGGCCACCCCCGCTCCGGTCGCCGCCCACCCCGGCAAGGCCAGGAGCGCTCCGGGAGCGACGGTCGCGGCCGCGGCGCAGGCGGCCACCCCGAGCAGCCCCCCCAGCCCGGCCCAGACGGCACGGGTGCGCAGTGCCGCCGGCAGCAACCCGATCCCGGTGCGCGCGAGCGACGCCGCGTGGCTGGAGACGTCCGGCCGGTCGAGCGCGGCGAGCCCCGCGAGCCGCGCGCGCCAGGCATCCGTGGACGAGCCGCCGTCCCCCTCGGCCTGGAACGTGCGGGCGACCTCGCCGAGGCACGACGCCAGCCCGGCGTCGGACGGCAGCGGATCGTCTCCTTCGAGGTGTCGCCCGATCACGTCGAAAGCGGCATCGAGCGGAGCCGGATCGAGCTCGGCCCGCGCCGTCCCGGCGCCCGCCGTCGGTCCGGATTCGGGGCGCGCTCCCGGCCGGCCCGGGCGGCGGCCTTCGCGGGGCTCCCCGTGTCCGGCTGCGCGGGCAAGGCCCTGTCGGCTGGCGGCGGTGAGCGCGGCCAGGTCGCATTCGAACGGGACGACGCCGGTCTCCCGGGCGAGCGCGCGCCAGTCCTCCAGGCGGACGGCAGCCGTGCGGGGCGGTTCCGAGCGCCGCAGCGCCCCGCCGCCGTCGAGGACGAGCAGGGGAGGCTCCGTCGTGGCGCCGGCCAGCGTCCGGAGCCTCCGCCGGACCCCGCGGTCCGGGGTGGCCGGCAGCCAACCCACGACCGCAACCCGGGCCGGATCGGTACGGAGAGTCTCTCTCGCGCGCTCCAGATCGGCGGCGGCGTCCACGTCACCGAGGTCGACGAGCCGGTCGAGCGGAGCCGGAAGGTCCGCCGCTTCCGCGGGCCGCTCCAGCCGGGCGACGTGGGTGCAGGCACCGCCGCCCTCGGGCGGCGGGCCGGGAGGCGTTACCGCCGGCTTGCGTCGCCGCGCGGCGACGCTCGCGGCGGCTCGCGCGCGCCTGGGGACGGCCGGCCGCCAGCGCTCCGCCCGCCGGTGCCCCAGCGCGGCCTGCAGCAGCGTCCATCCCGCCATCGGCACCAGCAGGTAGATGGCGACGCCGGCCGTGAGGAACCGGATCCAAGCGCGGCGGGCCGCGAGCGCGGCGGGATCGTCGGCGGGCGCCACCGGGGGGGCCCCAATGGGCGTCAGCTCGGCGCTTCCCACGAACCCCCCGGGCGGCGCGGCGGCGAGCTCGACCACCGCCCGGCCGAAGCTGGGCGGGATCCACGAGCTCTCCCAGCCGAAGCCGAGGGCGACGCGGGCCGTGACGATCCAGATGGTCGCGACGGCTACGAGGGCGTAGGAGGTCCAGAACGTGCCGCTCCCCGCGGCGGCCAGTCGGCGGCCGCTTCCCGCTGCCAGCAAACTGGCGATCCGGCGGGCGGTCGCGGCGGCCAGGTCCCGGGAGCCTGCATCCCGCTCCGCGGATCGGGCCGCGGCGCGGAGCAGGCCGGTCGTGACGAGCCGGCCCAGCAGCGGTGCGGCGCGGCGGCGCAACAGCAACAGGACAATGCTGCGGAAGGTCAGGACCAGCCAGGGCCCGCCGACCAGCACCAGCAGGGCCGCCGCGGGGTGAACCGGCGCGGCGGCCGGTCGCAGCAGCTCGGCGGCGGTCGTCCAGCCGGCGACCGCGCCCAGCCCTGCAAGCACGCCGAGGGCCACCCCGGCACCCACCCGGCCGCGGTCCGAAAGGCGCCGCGCCTGGCGGACGGTCCTGGGATCCTCGGCCCGCCCGACGTCGGCCGCCGCCGCCCGGGCGGCCCGGTCGCGCCAGTTCCGGGCGTCGGGGAGGTCACGGGCGGCGGGTCGGGTCACGGTGTCGGTCGCCGCGTCGCGGAGGTGGGCCGGGACGGGTGCGCGGCCACGCACCGATTATCGCGCATCGCCGAGCCAGCGTCGAACCGTCATCGAGGGCGGCTGCGGATCGCAGGTGTGTGCCGATTCGCCGAACCGACCTTGACCGAGCATTGCCCCGCGGGTGCTTTCGCGACCGACGGCATGCCCCGCATCTTCGACAACATCGAGCAACGCCTCCGGCCGGCTCTGGCCGGGGCGACGGGCGTCGCCCACCGGGCCGACTTCTGCATCGGCTCTTTCAATCTACGAGGCGGGCGATCGATCGATGCCCACGTGAACGGCGCTGGCGGATGTTGCGCTGCTGCCGGTGACGAACGCGGCGGTGGAGTTGTCGGAGGCGCTGGTTCGAGGCAGCGCGGTGCCGGAGAAGGCGGAGAGCGACGCGATGCATGTAGCGGTGGCGGCGGTTCAGGCTGGAGTCGTCGGACAATGCCCACCTGATGGCCCGGGGGCGGTGCCGGTGGCGGCGGACGCCCGGCCGCGTGCCTGGCGATGAGGTCGTGGGCGATGGGATGACAGGCGGGAGGAAGACTTCGACGGCGATCACCGAAGGGGAGACCCGGCTGGCCGAGCGCGCGCGGGCCCGACAGACGGCGGGCTATCAGCCGGGCGGTGTGATAGCGTGAGGAGCGGCGCTCTCAATCAACATGGATTGCCCTGTCGGCCATCGGCAGCGGATGGAGAGTCGGCAAACCGGCGGAACGGGGGACGTCCATGGCGGAGACGCACTACGTGACACGTGATGAGCTGCGTGCAGAGCTCGCCGAGGCGCATTACGTGACACGCGATGAATTGCGTGCAGAGCTCGCCGAGATGAAAGTCGACTTGATCGAGTGGATGGTCGGAACAGGGCTGGCGATCGCGGCCGTGACGGCGACCTTGGCAGGCATCGTCCTTCGAGCGCTTCAGTGAACGGACCACGAGCGCAGCGTTGCGGGCTGGCGTGACCAACGGGCGGCGCAACCGGCTCGCCGATGCGCCAGGCTCGCCAAGCCAACGCGACCGCCTTCGACTCTACCTTACCTATCGCGGGCGCGCTGGCTCTGCCCGCCGAGAGCACGCAGGAGGTCGCCGGTGGGGGTGCGCACGGTTACGTTGCCGCTGCCGGCGCGGAAGCGGTCGGCGATCATGACCGGCGTCTCGCCGCGGGCGTTCGCGACGTCGATGGCCGCCCCGCGCTCGGCGAGCAGTTGCACGACCGCCTCGGACTTGACGTGGGCGGCCGCGTGCAGGGCGGTGTTGCCGACGTCGTTGACGTCGTTGACGTCCGCGCCGAACGCCAGCGCCGTCCGGACGGCCTCGAGCGTCCGTGCCTCGGTGACCAGGTTCTCGGCCTCGTAGCGCCCCAGCCCCGCCGCCACCATCAGCAGGGTCGTGCCGTCGTCGGTCGCCAGGGCCGGATCGGCGCCGCCCGCGGCGAGGCGCCGCATGACCTCGGCATCCCCGGCCATGGCGGCCAGCATGAGGGGCGTGGCGCCGCCGAACACGTTGACGCCCTGCTTGTTGTGCTCGTAGGAGATCTGGCTGTAGCCGAATCGGGGAGGCGTCCTCCGCATCCGTGCGTTCGGATCCGCTCCGAAGGCGAGCAGGGCATCGACGAGGGCCGGCTTGCCGGCCGGCGGCAGGCCCCGGATCGCCTCCCACTCGCGGTCGCGCTCCACCGCGATCCCGTTCGGTCCGGCGAGCTCGGTCTGCCAGGCGCCCGAGGCCCAGTGGAGCGCGGTGTAGTCCGGCCGGCGGGCATCGGGGTCGGCGCTTGCCGTTGCCTCCGCGGCGGCGGGCCGCCGGCCGGGCGCGATCGGTCCGGCGTTGGGGTCGGCGCCCGCCTCGAGCAGAAACCGCGCCACCTCGACCTGCCCGCGTACCGCGGCCACGATGAGCGCGCTGGTGCCGTCGGGCATCGCGGCATCGACGTCCGCCCCCGCTGCCACGAGGCGCCGGGCGCTCGCCAGGTCCCCCTCCCGCGCAGCGAACAGGAGCGGCGTGAAGCCGAGCCGCGAGCGGGCCTCGAGGTTGGCCCCGCGGGCGAGCAGCATTGCCACGACGTCCGGGTGGCGGCCCGAGGCGGCCAGCATCAACGCCGTCTGCGCGCCGGTCGGATCGGCGGCGTCGATGTCCGCCCCGGCGGCGAGAAGCGCCCGCACGGCGGCCACGCTGCCGTTGCTCGCGGCCCGCATGAGGGGCGTCTCGCCGCTGTCGCGGGCCGCGTTCGGGTCGGCGCCGGCCCCCACCAGGAGCTCGACCAGGACGGCGCTGGCATTGGCCGCGGCCAGCGACAGCGGCGTCACGCCGTAGGCGCCGGCCGCGTCGACGTCGGCGCCGGCGCGCACGAGCAGTCGCGCCATCCCGGCATCGTCCCAGTGCGCCGCCCAATGGAGCGCGGTCGCGCCGTCCGGCTGCCGGGCGTTCGCGTCCGCCCCCGCGTCGAGCAGCGCCCGCACCGCATTCCCGTCGCGGTCGCGGGCCGCATCGACGAGGCTCGCGTCGTCGCGGCCGGCGGCGCCGAGCGCGGCGGCCCCGGCGAGGCAGAGCGCCACGCTCCAGCAGACCGCGCCGCGACGAGCCGCCGGGCAGACATCGATGGCCATCGATACTCTCCTCCGAACGGGGACGCGGGGACCGCGCGCCTCCTCCCCCCGGGCCTGCTCCGCCAGCGGGTGCGGGCGGACGCGGGGCCGGGGCGGCGCCTCCCCGGGCCTACTCCGCGAGCGGGTGCGGGCGGATCTGGAACCGGACGATCTCGCTCGTCTTCCCGCGGCCTCCCTCGCTGTGCCAGTTCGCCATCGTGTCGTAGCTGCCCCAGAGGCCCCGGCCCTTCCAGCCGGCCTCGGGATCGTCGATGCGCCCGTTGAGGCCGCGCGTGTAGAAGCCCAGCGGATACGGAACGCGCATCACGACCCACTCGCGCGTCTCCGGGAGCAGGGCCAGCAGCGAGTCCGAGCCGCTGCCGCTCGCCATCGGCACGTTCGGGCCGAGGCCGAGCGTGTCGAACTGGTCGACCCAGTTGTAGTAGTGGAAGTCGGCGTTGGCCGAGCCGGTCACCCCGCGCATGCGCGGTCCGGGCGTCGAGTGCAGCGTCCAGCCCTCGGGGCAGTGCTGCCCGGTGGCGGTCGGTCCGTTCAGCACGGCGCACTTCCGCCGGTCGAAGCTGGCCAGGTGGCCGCTGCCGCTGAGCGCCGTCCAGAGCACACCGTCCCGGTCGACGTCGATCCCGCGCGGACCGTAGCCCCAGCCCTCGCGCCCGACGGCGGGGTTCTCGAACGGCGGCTCGTAGACCTCGGCGCTGCAGGTCTCGGGCGGGCTCGCGCCCGGATCGAGGCGCAGGATCGAGCCCGGGAACTCCGTCGCCGGCCCCGACATCGATCCCCGCGTGATCCAGATCGACCCGTCCACCGGATTGGGGATGATGCCGTAGGCGAACCCGTCGAGGCGCGTGTCGCGCGCCGGGTCGATCGCCTCGCCGGGTTCGTTCCAGGGCCTCGTGACGGCGCCGTCGCCGTTGGTGTCGATGACGGTCGGGCACCAGCCCTGGGCCGCCTGCTCGTCGCCGGTCCGGTCGTAGAGGCGCGTGTTCAGCCAGCCGACGACGTCGATGTCACCGCTGAACCAGAGCGTGTCGTCGGCGTCCTCCGCGAACTGCAGGTGGTGCGTGGTGTAGCAACTGTCGATGAAGACGAACTCGTCCGCCTCCGGGTCGTAGTAGGACACCTGCCGCGTGCTCCGCTCCACCGGGAAGTAGGCGGCCGAGGGGTGCGACCCGTCCCGGCACCACTCCGGGTTCCCGGAGGGGCGGATGGCGGAGGTGAGCCAGACGCGGCCCTCGGCGTCCATCATCGGGTTGTGCCCGCTCGCCGCGCCGTAGCCGGGCGCCTCGTCCCAGTAGAGCGAGGGCAGGGTCCGGCCCCCCGCCGACCTCGAGTCGCGCATCGGGAGCACCCACTCCCGCGCCTGGTGGGCGACGGGATCGACGGCGACGAAGTTGTCGCCGAGGACGCCGTACACGGGGCCGTTCGCGTTGAGCCGCGGGTTGCGCTTGTCGGTGGCGATGTTGTCGTGGACGTGCTTGCGGGCGGACGACCACTTCCACATGGTCAGGACGAGGTTGCGCTCGACGCCCGACGGGCGGGGCGGCGCCGCCGGCACCTCGCCGGCCAGAATGCGGTCCGTCCAGTCGGCGTAGACGTCCAACGTCCGCTGCCGTCCCATCTCGTTGAGCTGGCGGATCATCGACGATCCGGTGGCGCCGGTCCCGAGGCGGAACGCCCACGCATCGGCGGTCGAGTCGAACTCGTCGAGATCGACCATCGGCATCTCGCGCGTCGCCTCGTTGCCGAGCTGGTGGCAGAGCTGGCAGCCGTCCTTCAACCCGTCGATGAAGTGCTCCTGCGTCCGCATCGCGGGGTTGATGCCGTTGTCGCCGGTGCCCGGGAAGTCGGCGGCCGGCGGCACCTCGATCAGCGAGTACCAGTAGTTGGCCGGGTAGACGGCCGCGGCCTCCCGCGGCGTCGCCGCGAGGCTGACGCTCAGCTCCAGCGTGTCGCCCGGCCGCGCCGCCCGCGGCTCGGAGTCCGTCAGGCCGTAGCCTCGAACCCAGACCTCGTAGGCCGCGGTGGCGAGCTCCGGAATCAGGAAGCGCCCCTCGTCGTCGGTGACGACGATCTTGCGGAAGCCGGTCTCGAGGTCGTCCGTCTCGGCTATGACCCAGACGCCCGCCTCGGGCCCCGCCGCGCTCCGCACGACGCCGTCGATGGACGCTTCCCCGGCCGCGACCGCTGGCGACACCGCTCCACCCGCGAGGCCGGCAATCACGACTGCCGCCAGAACCGCCACTGCCCTTCGCGTGCTCATCGTCGTCTCCTTGGACGCCCAGCGGGAGCGTCAGAGCGCCCGGAATCCGGCCCGCTACAGGTCGACCAGCTCCTTCAGGCGCCCGTCGCTGTTGCCGATCCGCTCGGCGGGCACGCCCAGCTTGTGCAGCATGGTCAGGTAGAGGTTGGCCAGCGGCGTCTCGTCCGGGTAGCGCAGGTGGCGGCCCCCCTTGAGACGACCCGCCGCACCGCCGACGACCAGGGCCGGCAGATCGTAGGGCACGTGCTGATCGCTCTCGCTCATGCCGCTGCCGTAGAAGATCATCGTCTGGTCGAGCAGCGACCCGTCGCCGTCCGGCGTGGCCGCCAGCCGCTCCAGGTAGTACGCGAAGAGCTGCATGTGGTACGTGTTGATCCGCACCAGCTTGGCGACGCGCTCGGGGTCGGCGGTCGAGTGCGTGACCTGATGATGGCCCTCCGCGACGCCGATCTCGGGGTAGGTTCGACCGCTGATCTCCTTGCCGATCATGAACGTGCCGACGCGCGTCAGGTCGGCCTGGAACGCCAGCACCATCAGGTCGAACATCAGCCGCGCGTAGTCGTCGAACGCCTCCGGGATGCCGCCCATGGGCCGCTCCAGCGTCGGCAGCTCGCGGTCGCCCTGCGCCTCGGCGCGCTGGATCCGCAGCTCGACGTCCCGGATGGCGTCGAGGTACTCGGTCAGCTTGACCCGGTCGCGCGCCCCGAGCACGGCCCTCCGGTCGGCGACGACGTCGGACACCGAGTCGAGGATGCTGCGGTTCTTGCGCAGTCGGGCCGCCCGGGCCGCGGGGTCGGTCGTGGCGGCGTCGCCGAACAGCCGCTCGAAGACCGCGCGCGGGTTGTTCTCCACGGGGAGCGGCGTCGTCGGCGTCCGCCAGGAGAGCGTGTTGATGTAGGCGCAGCTGTAGCCGACGTCGCAGGCGCCGGCCAGGTCCGTCGCCTCGAGGCCGACCTCCAGCGATCGCAGCTCCGTCTCGCGGCCCAGCTCGGTCGCCGCGAGCTGGTCGACGGAGACCCCGGCCTGGAAATCGGCCCCTTCCGTCGGCTTCCCGTGCACGCCGGTCAGGAAGGCCGCGCCGATGCGCCCGTGTCCCCCGGCCGGCTCCCCCGGCAGCGCGACGGCCGGCTCGTTGTCGAGGCCGGAGACGACCACCAGCCGGTCGTGCACGGGGGCCAGCGGCTGGAGGATGGGCGGCAGCTCGAATCCGGCCCCCTCGGCGGCCGGCGTGAACTCGTCCATGATGGCGCCCATCGGCACGTACACGACGCCGAAGCGCGCCCGCGGCCGCGCCGCGGAGTTCCGCACGGCCGCGAACGCGGGCACCATGCAGTCGAGCAACGGAAGCGCGATCCCCGCTCCGAGGCCGCGCAGCACGGTCCGCCGCGGGAGCGCCTTGCCGGTGACCATCATGACGCCGCCCTCCTCATCTGAAACGGGGTGCTCCGGACGATCCCCAGCACGATGGCCGACCAGCGGTGGTCGTCGGCCTCCGCCTCCCGCACGATGCGCCGGATGGCGGGCATGTCCGCGGTCTCCACGCCCCGGCCGAGCGCATAGGTCATCAGCTTCGCGGCGACCGCCTCGACCACCTCCGCCTTCCGCTCCACCAGCATCCGCCGCAGCCCTGCCGGGCCGTCGAACGCGGCGCCGTCGGGCAGCGTGCCCGAGGCGTCGATGGCGCTCCCGCCGTCGGCCGTGCGCCACTTGCCGATCGCGTCGAAGTTCTCGAGCGCGAAGCCGAGCGGGTCCATCCGCGCGTGGCACGCCGCGCAGACGGGGTTGGCGCGATGCTGCTCCATCCGCTCCCGCATCGAGCGAGGGCGCTCCCCGGTGCCGCGCTCCTCGAGCTCCGGCACGTCGGGCGGCGGAGGCGGCGGCGGGGCTCCGAGGATGTTCTCGAGCAGCCACTTCCCGCGCAGGACCGGCGAGGTCCGCGTGGCGTAGGACGTGACGGTCAGCATGCTGCCCTGCCCGAGGAGGCCGCGGCGCGTCTCGCCGGGGAGCCTCACCCGCCGGAAGTGGCTGCCGTGAACGCCGGGGATGCCGTAGTGCCGCGCGAGCCGCTCGTTGAGGAACGAGTAGTCGGCCGTCAGCAGCTCGACCACGCTCCGGTCGTTGCGAACCTGGTGCTCGAAGAAGAGCTCCGTCTCGCGCGTGAACGCGGCGCGCAGGTTGTCGTCGAACTCGGGGAACGCGTTCACGTCGGGGGCCAGTGCCCGCATGTTCCGCAGGTGCAGCCACTGACCCGCGAAGTTGCCGGCCAGGGTCGCGGCCCGCGGATCGGCCAGCATCCGCCGTACCTGCCGCTCCAGCTCGCCCGGATCGGCGAGGCGGCCCGCCTCGGCGGCCGACAGCAGCTCCTCGTCCGGGATCGAGTTCCAGAGGAAGAACGACAGCCGGGACGCGACCTGAAGCTCGGTGAGGGCGTACGCCGCGCCCGCCGCGATGTCGACCGGATCGGGCTCCATCCTGTACAGGAAGTCGGGATCGATGAGCATGCGCTCCAGCGCCCACCGGATGCCGACCTCGAAGCTCTCGCCTTCGTCCCGCCCGGTACGGAAGATGCCGAGCAGCTCGTCGAGGTCCCCGCCCGTTACCGGCCGCCGGTAGGCCCGGCGGGCGAGCGGCGCGAGAATCTCGCGGGCGCACGGCTCTTCGTCCTCGCGGCTCGCGGGCCGGCACGTCAGGATGCGCCTGCGGCTCGGCGTCGCGCCCAGCCCCGCCGCCCCGAACGGGCCCTCGATGTCGATGCGGCCGACGCGCGTCTCCGCGCCGCGCTCCCCGCGGAAGAGCACGTTGCTCACCGGCAGGCGGGCGGGAGCCACGCCTTCGGGGGCCGCGAGGCGCTCGGCGAACGTCACCGCGAGCTCGTGCGGCCCCGCCGCGGCCGCGAAGCGGACGCTGGGAATCGGGGGCGGCTCGCGACGGCGGGGCTCGCCGGACGCGGGACGCGGCGGCGCCTCCAGCGTGAAGCCGCGCAACCGCACGCCGTCGAGACGGACGTCGAGCCGTTCCGGCTCCGACGGAGGCCGCACGCCGCCGCCGATGGAGTTCTGCGAGTGGATCCGGACGACGTACTCGCCGTCGACCGGGAAATGGTGGCGGATCACGGTGCCGCCGCGCGAGCCGAACGGGAGCGACTCGCCGGCCCGCGCGGCCTGGGCGTCCATGCGCGGGACGCGGTAGCTGCGGATGCCGGGGCGGACGTCCGGGTCGCCGATGGCCAGCCGGGACACGCGGGCCGCGGCCGACAGGTAGCGCTCGAGGAGGCCGGCCGACAGCCGCTGCATGTCGGCGTTGTTGTCGAAGCCGAAGGCCATGTCGTCGGCGGGCAGGAGCGCGTCGCCGTCCACCTCCACGGCCAGCAGGTCGCGGACCGCGTTGGCGTACTCCGTGCGGTTGAGGCGGCGCACGGTCGGGCGGCCCGGATCGGGCGCGGCCTCCGCCGCGCGGTCGATCGCCGTCTCGAGCCACGTGGCGAAGGCCACGTAGGTCGCTCCGTCCGGCCGCGGCCGCGGGGGCGGCGGCATCGTCTGCGCCCGCAACTTGACGAGCACCTTCTCCCACGTCGCCGCGTCCGGGCCGACGTGGTCGAGGTCCACGGACTCGAGCGTGAGGTCCGCCACGCGCGTGCGATCGTTGTGGCAGGTCAGGCAGTAGCGGCCGATGACGGCGCGGAAGGTGTCGGCGTCCGGCGCTTCGGGGGCGATCGTCGCGGACTGCGCGGCCGCCGCGGCCGGCGGCGTACCGCCACTGGTGGGTGGCGCCGCGTGGAGAGCCGCTCCCCCCGCCAGCAGCCACGCGATGGCGCCCAGGCCGGCCTTCGTCAGCGTCGGTGACATCCTGTGTAATGAGGCGCCTGCGCGCCCCGGCACGCGTCGTCTCCGAGCCGCGGATTGCGAACGCCTCAGCATACGCGCCCCGGTGCCGGCTGTCCATCGGGGACCGGACGCTGCGGCATAATGGAACGCTCCGGGAAGTTCCCACGCCCGCACTCGATCCTGGCGGCGCGCTTGGACCGCGAAGCCGGCGACGCGCATGAACCATCCATCGACGCGCAGGAGAACACGCCGCCAGGCGCGCGCGCCGCACTCGGCGCCCGCATCAGGCCCCGCAGCCGTAGCAGCCGTCGCAGCCACCGCGGCCGCCGCAGCATCGCGGCCGGGTCCGGCCCTCGCCGCGTCGGCCGTGGTGCTGGCCCTTGCTGCCGCCTGCGGTGCACCGGCCGACGCTCCCGAAGGCGCGGCGGCGCCGGACGCCGGAGCGGCCGCGGAGTGGTTCGTGGACCGCGCGGCCGAGAGCGGCCTCGACTTCGTGCACGCGAGCGGCATGAGCGGCCGCTTCTATCAACCGGAGATCAGCGGCGGCGGTGCGGCCTTCCTCGACTACGACAATGACGGCGACCTCGACGTGCTGCTCGTGCAGGGCGGCGCCCTCGGGGCCAACGCACTGCCTCCGCGATCAGGCGCGGCGCGGCTCCGGGACCGGCTGTACCGCAACGATCTCGAGATCCGAGCGGACGGGACGCGCTCGCTCCGGTTCACCGACGTCACCGACGCGAGCGGCATCGCGACCCGCGGCTACGGCCAGGGCGTGGCGAGCGGCGATATCGACAACGACGGCTGGCCGGACCTCTACCTGACCGGGTTCGGGCGCAATCAGATGTTCCGCAACAACGGCGACGGAACCTTCGAGGACGTCTCCGCCGCCACGGGCACCGGGAGCCCCGACACCTGGGGTGTCTCCGCCGCCTTCTTCGACGCGGACGGCGACGGCTGGCTGGACCTGTTCGTCGGCAACTACCTGATCTACACCGTCCCCACCCACATCCGCTGCTATCGCGACTCGGGGCAAGAGGACTACTGCACCCCGGAGCGCTACCCGCCCCAGCGGGACCGCTTCTACCGCAACCGGGGCGACGGCACGTTCGAGGACACGACCGTCGCGGCCGGGCTGGCGGACGAGTTCGGGCCGGCCCTCGGCGTCGCGACGGCGGACTTCGACGGGGACGGCGGGATCGACCTGTTCGTGGCGAACGACCAGCAGGAGAACCAGCTCTGGATGAACCGGGGCGACGGCACGTTCGACAACCGGGCGCTGCTGGCCGGGGTGGCGGTCGACGCGGCAGGGGTCGCGAAGGCCGACATGGGGGTCGACGCCGGCGACTTCGACAACGACGGCGACGAGGACCTCTTCACGACGGTGCTGACCGGCGAGGGGAGCACGCTCTACGTGAACGACGGCACGGGCGCGTTCGAGGACCGGAGCGCCAGCTCCGGCGTCCGGGCCGCCAGCCTCCCCTACACCGGCTGGGGCGCGGGCTGGATCGACGCCGACAACGACGGGTGGCTCGATCTCCTGTCCGTGAACGGGCTCGTCTGGCAGGACCTCGACGCGCTCGGGCCCGACAACCCCTATCCCTACCAGCAGCGCAACCAGCTCCTCCGCAACCTCGGCGACCGGCGCTTCGAGGACGTCACGGCGCGGGCGGGCGCGGCCTTCGACCTCTCCGCCATCAGCCGCGGCGCCGCCTTCGGCGACGTCGACAACGACGGCGACATCGACGTCCTGGTGGCCAACGCGGACGGCCGGCCGCGCCTGCTCGTCAACGCCGTCGGCGCCCGCAACCACTGGCTGGGGCTGCGGCTCGTCGGCCGCGACGGCGCGCGCGACATGGTGGGGGCCCGCGTCGCCGTCACCCGCGGCGACGGGACCACGCTGTGGCGCCGGGCGCGGGCCGACGGCAGCTACGCGTCGGCGAACGACCCCCGCGTGGTCGCCGGGCTCGACGCCTCGGGCGCGGCGCCGCGCGTCCGCGTCCTCTGGCCGAGCGGACGGATCGAGGAGTGGACCGACCTCCCTGTCGACCGTTACACGACGCTCACGGAGGGCGACGGCCAGGCACCATGAGCGTTCCCAATCCCCGGATCAAGCTCACCTACCGGGACTACGCAAACACGCCGGACGACATCCCGAGCGCGACCGACGCGCAGCAGTCCTGATTCCAGCGCTGCTCCTCGCCGCGGAGTACGGCATCATGAGGCGCGAGCGACTTGCGGGCAGGGCCGTGAGCCGCGTGCGATGAACCCGGTTGGAAGGGAGCGAGTGCCATGGTGAGGACACTGACGCCAGCGTTCGTGGGCATCGTCGTCGTGCTCCTGTGGCTGTCCGGAGGCGGTCCGGCCGGATCGGGCCTGGAGATCGAGCTGACCGCAGCCGGGCAGGAGCAGGAATTCGTGCCGATCACCGATGCGATGCTCCGCGATCCGGACCCCGCGGACTGGCTGATGGCGTACCGCACCTACGACTTCCAGGCCTTCAGTCCGCTCGACCAGATCTCACGCGAGAACGTCGGCCGGCTCCAGCTCGTCTGGATGCGCGCGATGGAAGAGGGAGCGGTGCAGATCCGGCCGCTGGTCTACGACGGCGTGATGTACGTCGCCCAGCCCGGCTACGACCACCTGCAGGCGATCGACGCCACCACCGGCGACCTGATCTGGGACTACCAGCGGGAGCAGCCGGACGACATCCGCCAGTACGGTCAGTTCGGCAACCGCACGCGGCACCTCGCCCTGTACGGCGAGCACCTCTACCACCTGACCGCCGACGCGCACATCGCAGCCATCGACGCGCGCACCGGCGAGCTGGCCTGGGAGTCTCGCACGGCGGACTACCGGCAAGGGATCAGCCACTCGTCCGGCGCCGTGATCGTCAAGGGCAACGTGGTCAGCGGACGCACCTGCAGCCCCTCGAGCCTGGAGGCGCGCTGCTACGTGGCGGCTCACGACGCGGACGACGGGACCGAGCGCTGGCGCACGTACACCGCGGCGGGGGCCGACGATCCCGGCGGCGAGACCTGGGGCACGCTGCCGACCGCCAACCGCGTCCACGTCTCTCCGTGGGGCGTCCCCGGCAGCTTCGACCCCGAGCTGAACCGCATCTTCTGGGGCGTCGCGGTGCCGCTGCCCTATCCCCGGCTGGTCCGGCGCGGGACCTGGGACGTGGGCGACCGCTCGCCGTGCGAGCTGTACTCCAACTCGACCATCGCCATGAACGCCGACACCGGCGCCATCGACTGGTACTACCAGTACCTGCCGTGCGACGACTGGGACCAGGACTTCGTGCAGGAGCGCACGCTCATCGACACCGTGGTCGATCCGGATCCGGAGGCGGTGCGCTGGATCAACCCGAAGCTCACCGGGACGGCGGAGGAGCGCAAGGTCGTGGTCGTGCTGGGCGAGCCGGGGGGCCTGTTCGTCAACGACCGCGAGACCGGCGAGTTCCTCTGGGGCGACCCGTTCCCGTTCGACAGCACCGAGCGGTTCGTGATCTCGGACGTCGACGTGGAGACCGGGACGACCTACATCAACATGGACCTGGTGGCGCGCGAGGAGGGCGACCAGTTCATCATCTGCGGCCACAACGTGAAGGGCTGGTGGTCGTGGTCGTACAGCCCGGTGACCGGGATGCTCTACGTCCCGATCAACCGCTCCTGCCTGAACCAGACGACGAACTCCCGCACGGTCTCGGGGGCCAGCCCGCGGTTCACGATTCCCGATCCGGACATCGGTCCGGACGGCGACCTGACCGAGGTGCGGGCGCTCGACATCTCGACGGGCCGCGAGGTGTGGCGCTACAGCCAGCGGGCCCCGAACGCCGGCACGACGCTGGCGACGGCGGGGAACGTGGTCTTCTTCGGCGACTCCAACCGGCGGTTCCGGGCCTTCGACGCGGAGACCGGCGAGGTGCTCTGGGAGACGATCCTGGGCAGCCAGATCAGCGGCTATCCGGTGACCTACGCGGTCGACGGCCGGCAGTACCTGACGGTGCCGGTCGGCGGGACCGGCAACCGTCTGCAGACCTACGCGCCGGAGATGGAGGCGCCGACCGGGAGCAACATGCTGGTGACGTTCGCGTTGCCGTAGGCCGGGAGGCCGGGAATCGCTACCGCGAGCGTGAGGATCTGCGCGGTTGAGGTCCCCGCGACTTCTCGCGGACGGACATTCGGAGCGCAACGGACGACCCGGCACGGGATGACGGTCTCCTATAATCGCGCCCACGCTGGGCGAGACCGCCGGCAGGATCGGGAAGCCAGGGAGACGTACCGATGCCGAGACAGACGAGCACGGGACACGCTGACGCGACCGGCTATCGACGGGCGTCGCCGGGGATACGGGGCTTGGCGGGCGTCGCGGGCCTGGGGGCCGTTGCGCTGGCCGTCGGCATCGTCGCGCCGGTCGCGGCCCAACCCGAGGGGGGCGGCGCCTTCCTCGATGCGCAGGCCGCGAGCGGACGGACCGCTTACGGCCGCTCCTGCGCCTCCTGCCACGGAGCGACCCTGCAGGGAGCGGCGCACGGTCCCGAGCTGACCGGCCGCGGCTTCCTCAGCAACTGGGGGCCGCAGACCGCGGCGGAGCTGTACCAGTACGTGCGGGCCGAGATGCCGCCGGGGCTCGGCGGATCGCTCTCGAACGCCGCCTACCTGAACATCGTCGCCTACCTCCTGCGGGAGAACGGCCACGCGGCGGGACCGCAGGCGCTGACCGCCGATGCCGGCGCGATTGTCGGCGAGCCCGGCGCCGTCCCGGCCGCGGGCGCACCTGTCGCGGCCGATGCGTCGGACGCGGCGGCGGCGGACGAGCCGTCCGACCTGGACGCGGTGCCAGACCTCCGCGCCTTCGTCAACCGGGCGGTCGCCGACTTCACGCCGGTCACCGACGAGCTGCTGCGGGACCCGCCGGCCGAGGACTGGCTGACCTGGCGGCGCACCCGCGACAACCAGGGCTACAGCCCGCTGGACCAGATCGGCCCCGACAACGTGGCCGGCCTGCGCTTGGCCTGGGCCCTGGCGATGCCCGAGGGCACCAACCAGACCGCGCCGCTCGTGCACGACGGCGTGATGTTCCTGGCCAATCCCGGCAACATCGTCCAGGCCCTCGACGCGGCGACCGGCGAGCTCATCTGGGAGCACCGTCACGAGTACCCGGAGGACGCGCCGAGCGGAGGCCCGACCCGCAGCATCGCGCTCTACCGGGACAAGGTCTTCCTGGCCACCTACGACACCTCCATCCTCGCCCTCGATGCACGGACCGGCGAACCGGTCTGGCAGACGACCCGGGCGGACTACCGGAAGGGCTTCCGGCAGACGGCCGGACCGGCCATCGCGAACGGCGTCGTCGTCAGCGGCATCAACGGCTGCGAGCGCTTCGAGGACGAAGGCTGCTTCATCACCGGCCACGACCCCGACACCGGCGAGGAGCTCTGGCGTACGTCGACCATCGCGCAGCCGGGCGACGTCAACAGCGGCACGTGGGGCGACATCCCGCCGCACCTGCGCGGCGGCGGCGACAGTTGGATTCCGGGCGCCTACGACCCGGACCTCGATCTCTTCTTCATCGGGACGGCCCAGGCGAAGCCGTGGGTGGCCGCGAGCCGCGGCATGTCGACCTACAACGACGCCCTCTACACCAACTCGACGCTGGCCCTGAGCCCGAGTACGGGACAGATGGCGTGGTACTTCCAGCACGTGCCGGGCGAAACGCTCGACATGGACATCGTCTTCGAGCGCGTGCTCGTCGACGTCGACGACCACAAGTGGCTGTTCACGGCCGGCAAGGACGCCATCCTCTGGAAGCTCGATCGGCGCACCGGGGCGTTCCTCGACCTGGCCGAGATGCTGCACCAGGACATCTTCGATTCGATCGACATGGAGACCGGCCGCGTGAACTACCGGCAGGACATTCGCGACGCCGGCATCGACGACGCGGTGGATGCTTGCCCGAGCCTGTACGGGGGCCACAACTGGCAGGCGTCGGGGTACAGCCCCGAGGCGAAGGTCATCATCTACCCGCTGCACCAGGCATGCATGACGCTGACCGCCCGTGAGGTCGCGCTCGTGGAGGGCGGCGGCGGGCTCGGCGTCTCGGCGATCGAGCTCCACGAGATGCCGGGCACCAACGGGATGCTCGGGCGGCTCGCGGCCTACGACGTCCGCACCATGGAGGAAGTCTGGAGCCGCGAGCAGCGCGCCATCTTCCTGACCTCGGTGCTGACGACGGCCTCCGGTCTGGCCTTCGTCGGTGACGTCGACCGCTACTTCCGCGCCCTCGACGTCCGCACCGGCGACGTGCTCTGGGAGACGCGCCTCGGCCAGTCTGGCCACGGCTTCCCGATTACGTACGCAGCGGGCGGCAAGCAGTACATCGCGGTCCCGACCGGCGTCGGCATCTTCCGCGGCCTGAGCGGCGTGCTCAGCCCGGACATCTACCAACCCCCGTCCGGGAACGGGCTGTACGTCTTCGCCCTGCCCGACTAGCCAGTGAAGCGCATGGTGTTCGTCTATTGGGACAACTCCAACATCTGCCCCGAGGCGCAGCGGCTCGCCGACGAGCGGGAAGGCACGCCGGGAGCCCGGTACCTCGTACGAGTACATCTCGACAACCTGGACTGAGCCCGCACGGCCGCCGGGAACGCCGAAGGGAGACGCAACGATGCGGAGACAGAGCAGCGGAGCCGACGCCGGCAGAATCGGGACCGAGCGGGCGTCGTGGGCGAGGGCGCGGCGGTCGGCCGTTGCGGTGGCTGCCGTCGCGACGGCGGCCGTCACGGCAAGCATCACCACCCCGGCGCCGGCCGGCGCCCAGCCGGCATCCGGCGGCGCGTTCCTCGAGGCCCAGGCCGCGAGCGGGCGGACCGCCTACGGCCGCTCCTGCGCCTCCTGCCACGGCGCGACGCTGCGGGGCGCGGCGCACGGGCCGGAGCTGACGGGCCGGGGATTCCTGAACAACTGGGGGTCGAGCACCGCGGCGGAGCTGCTCGACTACGTGCGGGTCGAGATGCCGCCCGGGCTCGGCGGGTCGCTGCCCGAGAGCACCTACCTGAGCATCGTCGCCTACCTCCTGCAGGAGAACGGACACGCCGCCGGCGCCGAGGCCCTGACCGCCGACGCCGCGGCCGTGGTCGGCGAACCCGGGGCGGCTCCGGCCCCCGCTCCGTCCGATGCCGTCGTGGATGCGGCAGCGGCGGCCGAGGCCGATGCGCCGGAAGACGCCGACGTCCTCGAGCTCCCCCGCTCGTTCGTCAACCGGGAGGTGGCCGGCTTCACGCCGGTCACCGACGAGCTGCTCCGGAATCCCCCCGCCGAGGACTGGCTGACCTGGCGGCGCACCCGCGACAACCAGGGCTACAGCCCGC
>JAPOVI010000330.1 GCA_026708265.1 Acidobacteriota bacterium | reverse complement strand
TTTACGCCATCACGGGCAGCCTCTTGTCGCTACGCCGGTGAGAATTCCAGGCTAGCGCCGCCAACCCGTCGCAGGCTCCGGGTCGGCCCCAGCCCCCACCGTCCCAGGAGCTCGCGCCGCGGAACTCCACTGCGTTGCGTTCTACGGCGCAAGCTCCTAGCGCCGCCAACCCGTCGCAGGCTCCGGGTCGGCCCCAGCCCCCACCGTCCCAGGAGCTCGCGCCGCGGAACTCCACTGCGTTGCGTTCTACGGCGCAAGCTCCTAGAAGCGGAAGCCCCAGGCCACCAGGAACGACCGCGCGGCACGGTAGTGGCCGGCGGAGGTCGCTTCACCGAAGCGATCGCCCCTGGTGTACGTCGTCGGGATCCCCAACCCGTCCCGCGGACCGTCGTGGTGCGGTCGAATGGTCGTGTTGAAGTAGATCTGCTTGTCGTTGTTGGTCAGGTTGTACCACTCGATCTTCAGCCACGGTCGCAGGCTGCGCCACACCGGGATGTCGTAGTGGAGCGACAGGTCGAACCGGCCGGAGCCGTGGTAGAACTCCGATCCGCGGCCGGCCGCGTAGTACAGCGTTCGCGACGAGGGACCGTCCACGTAGCCGAGCTCGTCGAGAATCTCCTGCTGCTCCGGCGTCACGCGGAAGCTGCTCGACGCCAGGCTGTAGTTGCTCGCCGAGTCGTAGCGCCAGAAGCCGCCGACGTCCAGATCCCCGGCCGCGCCCAGCCCGAGGGTGTAGATGCCCCAGACGCGCGCCCGGTGCTTCTGGTAGTCGTCGAGACGGCCCCAGGGGTAGAAGCGGTCCGCGGGGGTCACCTCCGGCCAGTCGCCGTAGACGGAAGGGACACCGGGGGTGTTGGTTCCCTCCCCGTCGAAATTCCCCTCGTTGCGAAGCTGAATCGTCCAGGAGCCGTTCAGCCGCAGGGCGTCGAACCAACGGTAGCGGGTCTCGAGTTGCAGGCCGTCATAGTTCCTCTCGAGGGCGCTCGGGTCGTCGCCCAGGTCGCCGGGATTCCGGTAGTACTTGTTCGTGAACGTCCCGTACTCCGCCCCGGTCTCCGGGTCGGTGAGGGTCGTCGTCCCCGTCGTGAGGTCCTGGTAGTCCTCGACGAAGCTGCGGCCGCGACGCCGGACGTAGGTCGCCTGGACGTACCCGCGCGTCCCGAGCGTCGCGCCGCTCGACAGGGTGAACTCCTCCGTGATGGGGGAGTTTAGGCGTTCGTCGGTGAACACGTTCTGCGTCGGGAAGCGACCGAGGAAGGTGACGTAGTTGGCCGGGTCGAGCCCGGGGCAGTCGGCCGCGGTGGCGTCCGGCAGACCCGGGCACTCATGCGTCGGGCCGACGTAGTAGCCGAACAGCAGACTCGGGTTGCCGACGTTGGTGTTCTCCGCGAACTGCGACTCGCTGTACTTGCCGGCGTAGTGGCCGTAGGTCGCCTGAATCGAGTAGCGGCCGTCGCCCAGGGGGTCGTACGACGCGGCCAGGCGTGGAACGATGGCGCGAGTGTCCACGGTCGTGATGTCGCCCGGCGTGGCGCTGCTCGTCACGATCTCGCCGCGCACGCCCAGGTTGAACGAGAGGTGATCGTTCAGGGACCAGTTGTCGTTGATGAAGAACGACGACGTGTTGATGTCGATGCGGGCGCCGCGTGACGGGATCCAGTTCTCGATGAGCGCGCCGAAGGTGGAGAACACCGGGACCAGCCGGTCGTTGACGAGGACGGGATCGCCGTTGGCGTCCACCTTGAAGTCGGCATCGAAGACGTAGCCGGTGGACGACTGCGAGTTGCCGCCGGTGCGCGTCGACCGATAGCTCTCGAAGCCGACCTTCACGTTGTGCGAGCCCAGCGAGCGGGTTCCGCCGTGCCAGGTGAGGCTGCCGGTCACCTGCAGGTTGTTCCGGTCTTCCGGGTCCGTTGCATCGAAGTAGGGCGCGTTGTAGTGGCCAAGCTGTTGGGTCAGGGTGATGAACGGCGAGTACCCGATGGCGGTCCGATCGCCGCCGCCGCCCCGGAAGCCGAACCGCTTCCGCGACACCCGGGCCTCGGCAAAGACGTTGCGGCTCACGCTGCCGCGGTAGGTGGTCACGTACAGGTCGTTCGGCCGGGTCGCGTCGATCTGCGTGTCCGGCGTGATGCTGAAGCCGAAGGCGGGTTGGGCGAACCCGGACGACAGGTTGCGCATGTACTGGCCGGACAGCGTATGTCCCGGCGCAAGCGTCGCGGTCAGCTTCACCTGGTTCCGGTCGTTGTGCGACCTGCTGTTGTACGAGATGCCGGTCTGCGCGAAGCTGCTGCTGTCGGTGCTCCGGGCGCGCCGCATCGAGTAGAAGAACCAGAGGCGGTCGCGCGCGATCGGTCCGCCGAGCGTCGCCTCGTGGGACTGGTTCAGAACGTCCTCCCGCTCGACCTCGTGCTCCACCTCGTACGGGTTGAGCCCTTGCCAGGTCGGGTTGAAGTAGTTGGTTCGCCAACTGCCCGAGAACGTGTTGCCGCCGCTCTTGGTGATGACGTTGACCACGCCGCCGGAGAAGCGTCCGTACTCGGCGGAGATTCCGGAGGTGAGCACCTGCGTCTCCTCGATGGCGTCCGCAACGTAGAGTGCGTTCGCGGTCCCGAAGAGGTTGTCGTTGACGTCCACTCCGTCCACGAAGTAGACGTTGTCGTACGCGAACGAGCCGTTGATCGCGAGTTGCCCCCCGTTCGGCGTGTTGGTGTTCAGCCCGGGCTGAACCGCGGCAATGGCGAACGGCGAACGGCCCATCGGCAGGGCGTTCACCTCTTCCGCCACCATGTTCGAGGCGGTCTCCGTGGTCTGGATCTCCGCCGGGACCACACTCGTTACTTCAACCGTCTCGGTGACGCCGCCGGGCGCCAGCACGGCGTTCACGCCTACGTCGCCGCCGAGCGGAACGGTCGCCCGCTCCTCGACATCGTTGAAACCGGACAGCTCGAACACGACCGCATAGGTCCCGGGCGGGAGCTGCGGCAGCGAGTAGTTCCCGTTGACGTCGGTGACGGCGGCGCGCGTTCCCTGCAGCGAGGAAGATCGGACGGTGACGCTGACGCCGGGGAGCGAGAGCCCCTGCGAGTCGACCGCGGTGCCGCGGATGGTTCCGGTCTGGCGGCCCTGCCCCGGAGCATCCTCCGCATACGCGAGGGTCAGCGCAAGGCCGACGCCCGCCACGAGCGTTCTGGTCGTCAAGTCACAGACCTCCTCCTGCGGTGCGCAGGCCATGACGTTGGGCTACTACCATAGCCGCATCGTCCCGGGGGGCGTCCCGCGGAACGGGATCGGGGGCGGCGGCATCGGCCGGCGCTGCCGCTATGATGGGCGCGGGCGGGGCGCCATCGCTCCGCCGCCGACGAGCCACAAGGAGAACGACCTTGGTCCGAGGCCGAGGGCTTCGATGCCACGCGTCCGGCGCTCGCCACGCTCTCACCGCGGCCACGGGGGCGCTCGCGCTGGCGCTGGCGGCACCGTCCGGGTGGGCGCAGACCGTCGCGACGGGGGATGTCGAATGGCGGCACTTCGGCCGCGACGCGGCCAACACGAAGTACTCGCCGCTCGACCGGATCACGCCCGAGAACTTCCGCGATCTCGAGATTGCCTGGCGCTGGCGCTCGATAGAGACCGACGTCACGCGGGAGCGGGAGGAGATCCGGCCCGGCCCGTTCAAGTCGGTGTCCCTGATGGTCGGGGGCCTCGTCTACCTGAGCACGTCGCTGGGGCAGGTGGCGGCGCTCGACGCCGGGACCGGCGAGCTGGTCTGGTCCTACGACCCGGCGACCTACGACCGCCTCGACCGGCCCGCCAACATGGGCTGGCAGCACCGCGGCGTCTCCTACTGGGAGGACGGCGCGAGCGACGACGCGCGCATCTTCATCGCCACGCACGACCTTCTGCTCGTCGCCCTCAACGCCCGAACCGGCGAGCAGTACGCCGACTTCGGCGCCGACGGCGCCGTGGATCTCGGCGCGTCGCTCGGCCGGCCCATCGACCGCTCCCGCTTCACGCACTCCCAGCCGCTCGCCGTCGCCGGCGACACCGTGATCGTCGGGAGCATCGTGCAGGACACGAGCCTGACGCGCCGCGAGGCCGACCCCGGGCACGTGCGCGGCTTCGACGTCCGCACGGGCGAGCGGAAGTGGATCTTCCACACCATCCCGCAGGGGGAGGAGTACGGCGCCGACACCTGGCACGACGAGTCGTGGCGCTACAGCGGCCACTCCAACGTCTGGGGCACGATGGCCGTCGACGAGGAGCTGGGCTACGTCTACCTGCCCACCGGCACTCCGACCAACGACTGGTACGGCGGCATGCGCCCCGGCGACAACCTGTTCGCGGAGAGCATCATCTGCGTCGACGCCGAGACCGGCGAGCGGATCTGGCACTTCCAGGCCGTGCACCACGGCCTGTGGGACTACGACTTCCCGACCGCCGGCAACCTGCTGGACATCACCGTCGACGGGCGCGAGATCAAGGCCATCGCGCAATCGAGCAAGCAGGCTTTCACCTACGTCTTCGACCGCGTGACGGGCGAGCCGGTTTGGCCGATCGAGGAGCGGCCCGTGCCGGCGGGCAACGTGCCGGGGGAGTGGTACTCGCCGACGCAGCCCTTCCCGACGCGGCCGCCGCCGTTCGACCTGCAGGGGATTACCGTCGACGACCTGGTCGACTTCACGCCGGAGCTGCGCGAGGAGGCGATCCGCATCGCCGGCCGGGCCCAGCTCGGTCCCATCTTCACGCCGCCCCCGGTCCGCGGCGAGGGCAGGCCGATCATCCAGTCGCCCGGCCCGGGCGGCGGCGTCAACTGGCCCGGCACGGTGGTCGATCCGGAGACCGGCCGGCTCTTCGTGCCGTCACAGACGCGGCTCCGGGCGGTCGAGCTGGTCGAGTACCCGCCGCCGGCCACCGTCGGCTACTTCACCGATCCGTGGGCCACGCCCGTGCCGGGGCCCCGGGGGCTGCCCCTGGTCAAGCCGCCCTACAAGCGGATCACGGCCATCGACCTCAATACCGGCGAGCAACTGTGGATGGCGCCGCACGGCGACGGCCCGCGCAACCACCCGGCCATCCGCCACCTCAACCTGCCCGCCCTCGGCGGTCACGGCGGGATGCACGGCGGCGGGCCGCTCGTGACGAAGACGCTGCTCGTCGTGAACTCCGGCGCCCGCTACGTCGAGGACGAGATCGCGTCCGCACGCGCCATCACCGCCTACCACAAGGACAACGGCGAGTACCTGGGCTCCGTCGAGCTGCCCGCGATCCCCTACGGCAACCCCATCACGTACCTGCACGGGGGGAAGCAGTACATCGTCGTCGCCGTCGGCACCGGCAGCAGCGAGACCTCGCCGCCGGAGCTCATCGCGCTCGCGCTGCCGTAGCTGCAAGGGGCCGCCGTTGGTGCCGTGGGCTCCGGAGGGAGAGCTCTGCCGGCCTGCAAGGCGCCGAGTTCCTCGCCTCCGACGAGTCCCCGTTGCGGGTCCTTCCGCCACCCGGCGGTCGTGATAAGGTCGGGGCATGGCGTTCTGGCTCGGGCCTTCCTGGCGGCGGTGGTTGCTGGCCCCGGCCGGGGTCGTCGTCGTTGTGGGCGGGCTTTGGGCGGGGGGCAACCGGCTCTGGAGCCTTGGGGAGGAGCGGGGGAGAGCGAACTCCCGGATCGAGTTCGCGATCGAGTCGATCGACACCCTCCGCAGCGCGGTCGAGACGCAGCGCGAGACGGTCAGCGAATTGGCCGTCTCGGTCGCGGACGTGCGCGCAACCGTCGAGGGCCTGAGAGACCTGGTCGAGACGCAGCGTGTAACGGTTGGCGACCTGGCCGGCACCGTGGCGGATGTGCGCGCGGCGGCCGACGGCGTCCGCGACTCGGTTGAGAGCATCGGCGACGCGGTTGACGCGCTGGACGAAACCGTGCCATTGCTGGTGTCCTGCGTGATCGATCTCAACGGCGCGCAGGGGCTCACCCTGGCGTACGCAGTGGCGGAAGGTGCCGTGGACCGGGAGACCCAAGGCGACAACCGACCGCTGATGCAGCTACCAGACCCTCCCGAGAGTTGTGACCAGGCGAGGGACCGCGCGCGCCGATGAGGGTCCTGATCTCCGAGCATCCTCGCCAGTCAAGCGCCTCCCTTGCGGGACCTCGCTAGGCCGCTAGGCGCCCGGCGCGATTCGTGCGCTCTTGGCACGAGAACGATTCGAGGCCGGCGAACGCCTGCCATTGGAGGACGAAGAGCGTGCACGCGATGAAGCTGGCCGGGTTGGTGCTGCTGGCGATCCAGTTGCCGGGCGTGGCCGGGCTCCGCGCCGCTCAGGAGACGCGCCTGCTCGCCGCCGCCCAGGACACACGGTTGCTCGCGGCCGCGAGGGCCGCGGACGCGCCCGGCGTGATGGCCCTCCTCGATCAGGGCGTCTCCGCGACCATCCGCCAGGCGGACGGCGCGACCGCCCTTCACTGGGCGGCCCACTGGGACGACGCCGCGATGACGGAGGCGCTGGTCCGGGCTGGCGCCGACGTCGATGCGGCGAACGACTTCGGCGCCACCGCGCTCTGGCTGGCCTGCCGTAACGGCAGCGCAGCGATGGTCGAGACGCTGCTGGCGGCCGGTGCCGACGCGAATGCCGCGCTGCCCTCGGGCGAGACGGTGCTGATGACCGCGTCCCGCACCGGCTCGGCCGAGGCGGTGCGCCTGCTGGCGGCCCATGGGGCCGACCTGAACGCCCGGGAGCACACGCGGGGGCAGACGGCGCTGATGTGGGCGGTGGCCCAGCAGCATCCCGACGTCGTGGAGACGCTGGTCGCGCTCGGGGCGGACGTCCACGCGCGCTCGGCCCCGCAGCCGCGGCGCATCCACACGCGGACGGCCGGATTCAACCCGGCCGGAGTGGTCGATACCGTGCTGGGCAGCAATACGCCCCTCCTCTTCGCGGCCCGACACGGGAATCTCGATGCCGCCAGGCATCTCGTGGCCGCGGGCGCCGACGTCAACGACACGTCGGGGTCGGGCACGAGCGCACTTGTAGTCGCCGCGCACAGCGGCCATACCGCGCTCGTCCTGTACCTGCTCGAGCAGGGCGCCGACCCGCACGCGGCCGAGGCCGGCTACTCCGCCCTGCACGCCGCCACCCTGCGGGGCGACGAGACGGTGGCGGCGGCGCTGCTGGCGCGCGGCGCGGACCCGAACGCGCCGGTCGTCCGCGGCAGCCAGGGCCGGCGCAACAGCCCGGACTACGTGCTGGACCACGACGTGGTCGGTGCCACCGCCTTCTGGCTGGCCGGGCACTTCGCCGAGCCCGGCGTCATGCGGGCGCTGGCCGACGGCGGCGCCGACCCGCGGTTCGTCATGGAGGACGGCAGGACGCCGCTGATGGCGGCGGTAGCCGCCCGCCGCCGCCGGGAACCGGGGCTGGCCCCGAACCCCGCCGAGGAGGAGCGCCTGGTGCTGGAAGCCGCGCGGACGGCGATCGGAGCGGGGGTCGACGTCAACGCGGCCGACGCGGCGGGGAACACGGCCCTGCATACGGCAGCCCGGCGGCGCCTCGACACCGTCGTCCGACTGCTGGCCGACAGCGGCGCCGATCTGGCTGCCCTGAACGACAACGGACAGAGTCCGATGGACGTGGCCGGCCGCCGCGGGGGCGACGACAACAGCACGGTCGAGCTGTTGCGTCACCTCGGCGCAAGCGGCGGCTAGGGAGCTTGTGCGGGGCTGAACCTCGGCCCCAAGCGGGAGGCCCGGCAGCCCATCCCCGGCGCAGCTCGTCGAGGTCCGGGCGATCCGTTCGATCACGCCAGTTCCGGCCGCTGCGGCGCGACGAGCACGGGGCCCCGCGGCAAATCCTGCAGGCCGACGAGTCCGTGTACGTCCATCTCCGGCGCGCGCGCCTGCCGGGCACCAGGGCGATGATGGCGGGGGAGGACGACTTCCCGGATGTGCTACTGGAGGTCGATCACACGACGGACGCCCGGCGGGCCAAGCTGGGGCTGTACGAAGCGTGGGGCTTCCCAGAGGTGTGGGTGGAGGTGCCGGACGCCGGGGAGGCGGACCGGCGGCGGCCGGGGCTGACGATTCACCGGCGAGTAGCGGGCGCCTTCCAGACGTTGGACACGAGCGGGGCGTTTCCGGGCTGGACGGCGGCCGAGATCCACGCCGCCCTGAACGAGACGGAGCTGTCGGAACGGACGTTCGCGGTGCTGCACCGGGTCGGCGTGGCGCTCGGCGCGCGGGACGGCACGGGGCCGGACGACGATCCGATGCTGCGCTGGCACCGGCAGCAGGGGCGGGCGGAGGGCGCGGCCTTGGGCATGGTCCGCGCGATCCTGCGGGTGCGGGGCATCGCGGTCTCGGACCAGGGTCTGGACCACATGGCGCAGATCGGCGTGACCTCCGCTGACGTCGTGGCCCGCGTGGCGCTTGCGTGCAACGACTCCTGGCGCGCCTTCGGCAGCGCCGCTGACCATCTGCGCTCGACACGCCATCGCGCCCCGGTCCGCCGGCAACCCGGCCCGCGGCGCCGCGCCCGGCCGGGGCGCCGCCGACGTGTCGTTGCGACTATGATGAGGCCGTGAATCCCGTCTCGCGGCGGGCGTTCCTGAAGTCCGGCGCGGCCCTCACTGCGGCGACGACCCTCCCGCCTGCCAGGGCGAGGCCCGGCGCGCAGGCCGGTCAGGCCGAGTCGCCGCCTCGCACCCCCATCACGCTGAGCGTCAACGGCGACAGGCGCACGGTTGACGTCGAGCATCGGTGGACGCTCGCCGAGCTGCTGCGCGACCACCTCGACCTGACGGGGACGAAGATCGGGTGCGATCGCGGCGAGTGCGGCGCGTGCACGGTGCATCTCGACGGCGTCCCGGTCTACTCGTGCAGTCAGCTCGCGGTCTGGGCCGACGGCCGCGCGGTGACGACGGTCGAAGGCCTCGCCATCGACGGCCGGCTCGATCCGCTGCAGGCGGCGTTCGTCGCGGGCGACGGCCCGCAGTGCGGATTCTGCACGTCGGGCCAGTTGATGGCGGCCAAGGCCGTCGTGTCGGCCACGCCGAACCCCACCGAGGACGAGGTCCGGCAGGGCATGGCGGGCAACCTCTGCCGCTGCTCGAACTACAACCGCTACGTGGACGCGGTCCTCGGCCGGCGGCCGGAGCCGGCGTCGGACGGGGAACCGATGAGCGTGGTCGGGCAGAGCCGGCCCCGAATCGACGCGGTCGAGCGGGTCACCGGCGCGGCGCGCTATACCGGCGACGTCAAGCTGCCGGGCATGGCCTACGCCCGGGTGCTCCGCAGCCCCCACCCCCACGCCCGAATCCGGAGCATCGATGCGCGCCGGGTCCGCGAGATGCCGGGCGTCCACGCGGTGTTGACCCGCGAGAACTGCGACACCGTCTGGGGGAGCGGCGACCAGCAGAACCCCCGCTATCTGTTCAACAACCCGGTCCGGTTCGTCGGCGACCCGGTCGCCGCGGTGGCCGCCGTCGACCGCCACGCGGCCGAGGCGGCGATCCAGGCCATCGAGGTCGACTACGAGCCGCTCGACTTCGTCCTCGATCCGGAAGAGGCCCTCCGCCCCGGGGCGGTCGAGATCCAGCCCGGGGGGAACCTCTGCCGCCGCCGCGACGGCGAGGCGCTGCCCGAGGTCTATCGGCGCGGCGACATGGACGACGGTTTCGCCGCGTCCGCGGTGGTGGTCGAGGAGACCTACGTCTCCAAGCACCACAGCAACGCGCAGATGGAGCCCCGCGCCGCCGTCGCGCGCTGGAAGGGCGACGAGCTGACGCTGTGGACGCCGACCCAGGGCATTTCGAACTGCCGGGCGGATGTTGCGGAAGATCTCGGTCTGCCTCCCGAGCGGGTCCGCGTCGTCTGCGAATACATGGGTGGCGGGTTCGGCAACAAGAACCAGTGCCAGGATGCCGATCTCATCGCGGCGCTCCTCGCGCGCGAGGCGGGGCGCCCCGTCAAGCTGGAGCTGACGCGGAAGGACGACTTTCTCGGCGTGCACGGCCGCTGGCCGACGGTGCAGCACTACCGGGTGGGGGCCGCCCGCGACGGGACGCTCCGGGCGATCGAGCTCCGCGGCGCCAGCGGGATGGGCCCGCACCGCAAGAGCGGCGGCGGCATCGCCGGCATCGAGCTGTTCCGCTGCCCCAACGTGCACCGCGAGATCTCGCCGGTCTACACCAACATGACCGTCGCCGCGAACTTCCGCGGTCCCGCCTATCCCCAGGGGGTGTGGGGCATCGAGTCGGTCATGGACCAGGTGGCCCACGAGCTCGCGATCGACCCCGTCGACTTCCACCTCCGGAACCTGACGCGCGCCTACAACGACGAGACGCCCTACACGAGCTGGGCGCTCCGCGAATGCGTCACCGAGGGGGCCCGCCGGTTCGGCTGGCCGGCGCGGTGGCGGCGGGCCGGGACCGGGAGCGGTCCGCGCCGGCGGGGCGTGGGGATGGCCATCGGCATGTTCGCGGCCCGACTCGGGCGCAGCAGCGCGGTGTTGCGGCTGGAGCGCGGCCGGCTGTTCCTCCACGTCGGAGTCACCGACATCGGCACCGCGGCCAAGACCGCCATGGCCCAGCTCGCGGCCGAGGCGACGGGGATGGACCTCGCCGACGTCACCGTGGTGTGGGGAGACACCGATCGCTGCCCGTACTCCGTGGGCGAGTCGGGGAGCCGGACGACGACCCATACCGGACAGGCGATCGTCGAGGCGGCGGAGGATCTCCGGCGTCAGATCGCGTCGGCCGGCGGGCCCCTCGAGGGCCGCACGCTGATCGCGCAGGCGACGCCGCGTCCCGTCCTCGACGGGCTGGCGCGCTACGCCTCGGCCGCGCACTTCGTGGAGGTCGAGGTCGACACCGAGCTGGGCGGCATCCGGGTTCTGCAGTACCTGGCCATGCACGAGAGCGGGCGCATCGTCAATCCGCTGACGGCCGAGAGCCAGGTGAAGGGCGGCGTCACGATGGGCATCGGCATGGCGCTGCACGAGGAGCTGATCTACGACCGTCTCACCGGCATCCCGGTCAACCCGGGGTACTACGGCGCGCGGGTCATGACCCACCTCGACGCTCCCGAGATAGAGGTCGGGTTCATCGAGCCGGACGACGCGCATGGACCGTACGGGGCGAAGAACGTCGGCGAGCCGCCGATCATCCCGGTGGTGGCGGCCATCGGCAATGCCGTGTTCAATGCAACCGGCCGCCGGCTCCGGGAGCTGCCGATGACCCGGGGTCGGGTGCTGGAGGCGCTGGCGTGAGAGCGCTCGCCAACGTCAATCCGGCGACCCTGGCCGACGCCGTCGAGCGCCTGGAGCAGGGCGGCCCGCGGGCGGCCGCGGTCGGCGGCGGCAGCGACCTGCTCGGGATGATCAAGGACGACCTTGTCTCAGCCGACCTGCTGGTGAATCTCAGGACCGTCGCCTCGCGGGACGACCTGACCGCCGTCGACTCGGGACCCGCGGGGCTGACGGTCGGCGGCCTCGTGACGCTGACCCGGCTGAGCGCGCATCCCGAGGTGGCCTCGCGCTACCAAGTGCTTGCGGAGGCGGCGGGGTCGGTCGGGACGCCCCAGATTCGCAACGTCGGCACCCTGGCCGGGAACCTCTGCCAGCGGCCCTGGTGCTGGTACTTCCGCCAGAAGTTCCCCTGCTACAAGCACGGCGGAGATCGCTGCTTCTCCCGGACGGGCGAGAACCAGTTCAACGCCATCTTCGGCGGCGGCCCGAGCTATATCGTCCATCCGTCCGACACCGCGCCCGCGCTCGTGGCCCTCGACGCCCGATTCCGTCTCGTCGGCCCCGGCCGGGAACGCGTCGTGCCGGCCCGCGAGTTCTTCACGCTGCCCCGCGTCGACGTGGCGCGCGAGAACGTCCTCGAGCCGAACGAGGTCCTGGCCGCTGTCACGGCCCCGTCCGCTCCGGATCTGCGAAGCACCTATGCCAAGGTGCTCGACAGGGAGGCGTGGACCCATGCCGTCGTCAGCCTCGCGCTGGCCCTCGAGATGGACGGCGACCGCGTCCGCCGCGCGGGCGTCGTGCTGGGCGGCGTCGCCCCGATACCGTGGCGGGTCGAGGCGGTCGAGGACCTCCTGGCGGGGCAGCGGGTGACCGAAGCGCTCGCGGTCGAGGCGGGGCGCCTCGCCGTCGACGGCGCGGTGCCGATGTCGAAGAACCGCTACAAGGTTCCGCTGGTCGAGAACCTGGTGCGCCGGACCCTGCTCTCGTTGGGAGGCAGCGGGTGACCGTGGGTGAGGGGCAGCGCGTGGTATGCCGGTCGTTGGCGGGTGATCGGTGAGCGCTGATGAACCGCCGAGACTTCATCCTGCTCGGCCGGGGCCGGACGCGGACCCTCGACGTCTCGTGCGAGCGGCTGTACATGACGTTCGTCGAGGCCCGGATGAACGGTTCGACCGCCGCCCTGCTCGCCCGCCTCGCCGAGCAGTCGGCGCCGGCCCACCGGGTGAGGCTCCGCGAGACGATGTGGCTGGCGCGCGCCGATTTCCGGGCGGCGCTCATGCCGGTGATCGACGCGTTCGAGTCCCGCGGCGGCACCGTCGAGGTGGCGTCGTAGCCACCGGCGCGGCTGGCGGCGCCGATGCCGCGCCCGCCGATCACGGTGACGGGACCGATGCGTCGAGGGGAGCAGCTTGACCGACCAGCAGCGCGCCACGAGCGCGGTCGTGGACTTCGTCGGCCGGGCCCGCTGGGAGAACTTTCCGCAGGAGGCCGTCCGCATCGCGAAGCGCTGCGTCATCGACGGACTCGGCGTCATGCTGGCCGGATCGACGCAGGACGCCGGCCGCATCCTGCGCGGCTACGTCCGGACGGTCGGCGGGAAGCCGGAGTCGACCGCGTTCGGCCCCGAGCCGTTCCGGAGCGGCGCGTCCTCGGCGGCGCTGCTCAACGGGACGAGCGGCCATGCGCTCGACTGGGACGACACGCAGCTCGCGACCAGCGCCGACCGCATCTTCGGACTGCTGACGCACCCGACCGTGCCGCCGATGGTCGCGGCGCTGGCCATCGGCGAGCGGCAGCGGGCGTCCGGCCGGGCGTTCCTAGAGGCGTTCCTCACGGGCTTCGAGGTCGAGTGCAAGATCGCCGAGGCCATCAGCCCCGACCACTACCGGAAGGGCTTCCACTCGTCCGGCACCGTCGGCACGTTCGGCGCGGCGGTCGCCGCAGCCAGGCTGCTCGGCCTCGACGGCGCCCGGGTCGCGCACACGCTCGCCATCGCGGCGAGCTCGGCCTCGGGCATCCGCGTGAACTTCGGGTCGATGACCAAGCCGCTGCACGTGGGCCGGGCCTCGCAGAACGGGGTGGTCGCGGCCGAGCTCGCCGCGAGGGGCTTCACGGGCGGCGGGGACGCCCTCGACCCGCCGTGGGGCTTCTTCCAGGCCTTCAGTCACGGCGAGGGCTTCGACGCCGACCGCATCGTCGGCAGGCTCGGCGACCCGCACACGATCGTGTGGCCCGGGGTGTCGATAAAGCCGTACCCGTGCGGCGTTCTCGGGCATCCGACGATGGACGCCATGCGGCGACTGGTGATCGCGCACGACGTGCGGCCTGAGAGCATCGCGGCCATTCGCGTGCGCGCCGGGTCCAACATCCTCAATCCGCTGCGGTACCCCATCGCGACCAACGAGCTCGAGGCGAAGTTCTGTCCCGCGTTCATGGTGAGCGCCATCGCGCTCCGGCGGAAGGCGGGCGTTCACGAGTTCAACGACGAGTTCGTCCGGAGCGCGCCGGTGCAGGCGCTGATGCGGAAGGTGGAGCGCGTGCTCGACCCCGAGATCGAGGCGCAGGGCTGGGAGAAGATCCGCAGCACCGTCGAGGTCGATCTCGACGACGGCCGCACCCTCGTCGAGGCGGCGGACGAACGCTATCGGGGCGGGCCCGACCTGCCGTTCACCCGCGACGAGCTCCACGAGAAGTTCAGCGACTGCGCGTCGCTCGTGCTGCCGCCGCCGGCCATCGAGGAGACCTTCGAGTTGGTCGAGGCGCTGGAGGACCTGCCCGACGTGGGTCTGCTGGCCCGCGTCCTGAGCGCAGCCCCGGCGGCTGCGGCGCTCGCGCAATGACGCTCGCGTGGGCCTCGGTCGCGGCGCTCGTCGTGGCCGTCGCGCTGAGCGTGCTCACGAAGATCAACGTCGGCATCCTGTCGCTGGCCATGGCCTGGCTGGTGGGGGTGTACCTGGGCGGCATGTCGGTCAACACCGTGCTGTCGGGCTTCCCCGTGCCGTTGCTGGTCACGCTCGTCGGCGTGACGCTGTTGTTCAGCATGGCCGACACCAACGGCACGCTGTCCCGGTTGACCGGGCAGGCCGTCCGGCTGTGCCGCGGGAACGCGGGGCTGCTGCCGCTCATGTTCTTCGCGCTGGGCGTGGTGGTGTCCACCATCGGCCCCGGCGGCACGCCCGCCAGCGCCCTGCTCGCCGCGCCCGCCATGGCCGTCGCGGGGAGGGTGGGCATATCGCCGCTGCTGATGGCGATCATGACCGGCAACGGCGCGCTGGCGGGCACGCTGTCGCCTTTCGCGCCCGGCGGCGTCATCGCCAACGACGTGATGGCGCGCATCGGCCTGGGCGGCCTCGAGTGGCAGACCTACGGGTACAACGTGCTGGCCCACGTGATTGTGGGATCCGGCGGCTTCGCGTTGTTCGGCGGCCTGAAGCTCTTTCGGAGACGCGAGGGAGACGCCGGATCGGGGGAGCCGGAGGTCGAACGCTTCGAGCGCCGGCATTGGCTGACCCTCGCCGGCATCTCGGCGCTGATCGTCGCCGTCGTCGGCTTCGACGCGCACGTGGGCCTGACGGCGGTCTTCATCGCCGCGCTGCTCACCCTCCTCCGCTGCGTCGACGAGCAGCAGGCCATTCGGCGCATGCCGTGGGGCGTCATCCTGATGGTCACCGGGGTGACGGTGCTGATCTCCATCATGCAGAGGACCCAGGGCATGGACCTGTTCACCAGCGGGCTGGCCGGCATCTCCACCTCGGAGACGGTCGTGCCGACCCTGGCGTTCGGGACGGGCCTGATATCGGTGTACAGCAGCACGTCCGGCGTCGTGATGCCGGCGTTCCTGCCGATGGTGCCGGACCTCGCGCAGCAGGTCGGCGCCGTCGAGCCCGTCAACCTCGCGTGGTCGATCACCGTGGGCGGCGGCCTCGTCGATCTCTCGGCGCTCTCCACCGTGGGCGCCCTGTACCTGGCCGCGGCGCCCCCCGGCACCAACACGCGCGCGCTGTTCAACGCGCTCCTCGCGTGGGGGCTCTCGATGTCCGTGGTCGGCGCGGCGCTCTGCTGGTTGCTGTTCGGGTAGCCCCATGCGCGTCGCGATTCTCGACGACATTCACCGGGCGTGGGAAGGCACGGAAGGCGTACGCCGGTTGCTCGAGCGCGCCGAGGTGCGGGTCTTCACGGAGCCGTTCGGCGACCCCGCGGCGCTGCGCGGCTTCGAGGCGCTGATAGCCAACCGCGAGCGGACGCGCTTCACGCGCGAGTTGCTCGAGCGGCTTGCCGACGTGCGGCTCCTCGTGCAGACCGGCAACCACGCGAGCCATGTCGACTTCGCGGCGGCGCGCGACCGCGGCATCGTCGTCGCCAGAGCGTCGGGCGGGTACTCGATCGGCGCCGCCGAGCTCACCTTCGGTCTGGCGATGGCGGTGATGCGGCAGATCCCGGCCAGCGACGCCGCGCTCAGACGGGGGGAGTGGCCGGCGCCGTCGACGCCGGTGCTGCACGGCAAGACCCTCGGGATCGTGGGCCTCGGCCGAATCGGCCGGCACGTCGCCCGGATCGGCAAGGCGTTCGGGATGCGGGTCGCCGCCTGGAGCCGTTCGCTGACCGCTGAGGTGGCGACTGGCGCCGGCGCCGAGCGGCGCGAGCTCGACGACCTGCTGGGCGAGGCGGACGTCGTGACGATTCACGTGTCCCTGTCGCCCTCCTCGCGGCGTCTGCTCGACGCGCGGCGCATCGCCCTGATGAAGCCGACCGCGTTCCTCATCAACACCGCGCGAGGCCCGCTCGTCGACGAGGCGGCCCTGGTCGGCGCCCTCGCGGCGGGACGCATCGCCGGCGCCGGCCTCGACGTCTTCGACCGGGAGCCCCTGCCGCCCGGCCATCCGCTCACCACGCTCGGGAACGTCGTGCTCACGCCCCACATCGGCTGGCCGACCGACGATGGCTACCGGCGCTTCGCCACGGCGGCGTGCGACGTGCTGCTCGACCACCTGGCGGGCCGCCCCGTGCCGGCGTTCGAGGGGCACCACCAGCCCGCTGCTGGCCACCGGGCCATCGACGCTGACCTGCAACCGACGATCGGCGTGAGGCGGAAGAGGATGTGAGACGGTCGGACCAGCGGGATCGACGCGTGGTATTGTGGGGCGAACAGATGAGCGAAACCCCCGGCTCGCCCTTCCCTCTGCCGTCGCGACAAGAACCGCGTACACAGAAGAGAGCCAGAAGCACCGAGTGACTACGACGCCAGAGCCAGCAACGTCCTGATCGGCTCTTTGTCCAACGGGCCCATGCGCGTCGAGACGGTGTCCGCGCCGGGGCCCGACACCTGGTGAGTTGCAGTTGCGCGGGCTCGCGGAGCGGCACGTGGCGAACGCCGAGGTGGGAGACATGAGCCACACGGAACTCCTGAAGCGCATCACCGCGCGACCGGAGGTCTTCGGCGGCAAGCCGATCATCCGGGACATGCGGCTCTCGGTAGAGTTGATCCTGAGCTTGATGGCCCAAGGAGTCACCCCGGAGGCCATCCTCCAGGACTACCCGGAGCTGGAGCCGGAGGACATCCGCGCGTGCGTCGCGTACGCACACGCCGTGATCTCGCGCGACACGCTGTCGGCCATCTCCGTTTCGGAGCGGTGAAGTTCCTCGTAGACCGGTGCGCCGGTCCGGGGCTGGCCGACTGGCTGCGCATCCAGGGCCATGACGTTCTCGAGGCGCGTCAGTTCGAACCGGTTCCCGGCGATCGGGCTCTGCTCGAGCGGGCCGGTTTCGAGGGCAGGATCCTGGTCACAATCGACACCGACTCTGGGACGGGCACATCCGGGAGGCGCACCAAGCCGGCGTGCAGCACGCGATCGACGTACACCAACTCTCCGAAGTGGTGCGGCTGTAGAATCGAACGTGTCTGACTTGAATGTGTGGCCGAATGTTCCGCGCGCCGGGCGCCGGCGCCCTCCCCCCCCCCCGCCGGAGTCGGCGCCGCTGGCGGGCGCCTCCCCGGGCAGCAGGGCGCTGACGGACCGGGTCGCCGCGGCGTGGCCTTGACGTCTATCTCGCCCGGGGCAGGAGCGGCCGCGGCGCGTTTACCCTGAACAGCGTCGAGTCCGTCAACATCAGCCAAGAGACCGAGCAGAGGTAGTTCACCGTGCCGGACTGGAAGAGCAGAGTAGTCGATCTGCCCCGCGATCACGGATGGAGCGCCAAGCCCGGCAACAGCGTCTTCGTGGCGAGCAGAGGAGCGGTGCACTTTGAGTACCCGTCGGGCTGGGTGATCACGCCCGACGGGGATTCCATCTGCCTCTATGACGCCGCGGCTCCCGACGACAACATGCGCCTGCAGGTCTCTGTGCTTCGGCTCGGTCCCGATGGATCGAGCATGGACTGGAGCGCCATGCCGTCGCTCGCCGACATGATGGAGCACACCGTGCTGGCCGACGATGCGCGCCGGTGCACGCGGGAGGGACCGATGCTCGGCGCATCCCGCCGCAATCTGGAGTACCTGTGGCTGGAGATGGACTTCGTGGATCCGGCCGGGAAGCGCAAGGCGCACTCCAGGGCGTGCCTCGCTCGCGGCGGGAACGTCCAGGCGTTCATCACGATGGAGTACTGGCCCGAAGACCGGCGGGCGGCCGCCAAGGTCTGGAACGACATGCTGGAGTCGCTGAAACTCGCCGAGTACCTGTACGACGACAACCCGCACTGATCGGACTGATCGGGCCCGACGAACTGGCCGGCCACACCGTGCCGGCGTTCGAAGGGCCCAGAAACTGCTCCCGATTTGCCGGAACATTTCGCAATATTAACAGGATGACGGCCATTCATCTGTAATTGTCAGCCAAGTTTTGATAATCTTGCGGCCGTGGCCGCGGTTCCCAGGCTTGCCGACATTCCGCGGCGGCTTTCCCCCGACGCGTTCTGGGATCTGTTCGGACGCCTGGAGCACGCCGAGCTGGACTTCAAACGCGGCGTCCCCGCCGACGTTCGCGACACCGTCGCGGCCATGGCCATGACCCGTGGCGGACTGATCGTTCACGGCGTCGACGATCGACGTACGTTGGTCGGTTGTCCGCTCTCCCAGAACACCCAGGATCGAATCACCCGCATCGCCGCGGAATGCGGGGTGGACGTTCAGTTGCTGGCGCTCTCGGTCGGCGAGCTGGAGCTGACGATCTGCGCGGTGCCGGAGGTGCGCGGCCGCATCGTCACCACGCCGGACGGTCGGCTGCTCCGGCGTGTGGGCGGCGACTCGCAGCCTCTGCGCGGGGATGCCATGGCCCGTTTCGTTCGCGAGCGCGAGCATCGAGCCGGCGAAGACGAGCCGCTCGCCGTCGTCGATCTCTCCGCGTTCGATCTCGATGCCGTGAATCAGGCGCTCGCGGCTGACGGGCGGCCGGCCGTCGCGCAGGACGACGTCGAGCGGGCGCTGACCGATCTCGGCGTCGCCGTCGCGGCCGCGCCGCCGCTGGGACCGCGGGTGTTGCGGGCCGCGCTGGTGCTCTTCGCGTCGGAACCGCGGGGGCACGTGCGGGGCGCCGCGGTGCAGCTCGTGCGTCGCGAAGGCCTCGGGCCCGGCCCCGGACCGTCTTCTGCGCGCGAGGAGTGCGCCGGTCCGCTGGCGGATACCGTCGACTGCTGTCTGCGTTTCGTGGCCGCGCACACGCGGCGGTTCGAGATTGTCGCCGGATCGCGGCGCGAGGCGCTGCCCGAGTATCCCGAGCCCGTGCTGCGGGAGGCCGTCGTGAATGCGCTGGCGCATCGCGACTACGGGCTTGCGGGCGCCACCGTGGACATCACCGTATGGGACGACCGGATCGAGGTGCGCAGTCCGGGGCCGCTCCCCGGACACATCACCCTCGAGAACATGCGGGCCGAGCACTACAGCCGCAACCCGCGCATCATGCGGGTCATGAAGAGCATGGGGCTCGTGGAGGAGTACGGAGAGGGCATCGATCGAATGTACCGCGAGATGGAGGCTCGACTGATGGAACCGCCCGTCTTCGAGGCCACCGCGAGCTCGGTGACGGTCATCCTGCGCAATCGCATGCTGGTCGACGTCGAAGACCAGAGCTGGCTGAATCAGCTCGACCGGGACGACACTGGCGACGAGCGCCGGACGCTGGTCGCCGCGCGGCGGGCCGGCGCGGTGGCGCCGCGCGATCTGCGCGCCATGCTGCCGGAGGCCGACGTCGATGCCCTGCTCTCACGGATGGTGGCCAAGGGGTTGTTGTCGCGCGTCGGCCGGCGCGGCGGGACCCGCTACGTGCTGGCGGATGCTCTGGTGCGGCGGGCCGGCAACCCGGGGATGGCGGCGCACAACCGGCGCCGTCAGGTTCTGCTCGACGAGATCCGCCGCCGCGGGAGTCTCTCCACGAACGAGGCCGCGACCCTGCTCGATGTGCCACCCGCGGCCGCCCGCGGGCTGCTGAACGATCTCGTACGCGACGGGCTGGCGCGGGCCGCCGGGAGAACGCGAGGCCGGCGATACCACCTTCGATAGGGCCGGCATCCTTGCGCATCGCTCTCGACGAGATGACGAGGGTTGCGCTGGCTCTCCCAGGTTCATAACATTGTTATGGACTGGCTTGGAGGAGGGCCGTCATGCCGAGAAGCCGCCTGGGAGAGTTGGAGGAGCAGATCCTGCTGACGGTTCTGCGACTCGGGGGCGAGAGCTACGCGGTGCCGGTAGCCAGGGAGCTCGGCCGGCTGACGGCCCGCGAGGTTTCGCCCGCGACGGCCTACATGGTCCTCCGGCGCCTGGAGGGCCGCGGGCTCCTGGTCTCCTCGGTGGGGACGCCGGCGCCGGAACGAGGCGGCAGACCACGCCGCTTCTACCGCGTGGTGGATGAGCAGGCCCTGCCCGCGCTCCGGGAGTCGCGGAACGCGATGCTCGCGCTGTGGGACGGCCTCGAGGCCAGGCTGGGTTCGTCATGACGGCCCGCGACCGCGCCCCGTTCCTGCTGCGGCTGGCGGTCCGCCTCCTGCCTGACGAAGTGAGGGCGGAGGTGCTCGGGGACCTTCTCGAGCACTGGTCACGGGAGATTGGCCGCCGCCCCCGGGCGGCCCGGAGCCTGTGGCTGATGCGACAGCCCGTCGCGGCGCTGCTGGCCCGGCTGCGGTTCCGACACGATGGAGAGGGCCTGATCCTCCCGGCGTCGTGGGTTGCCCTCGGCGTCTCCGGGCTCGACCTGAAGCTCGGGATCCGCATGCTCGTGAAGCACCCGTGGCTCACGCTGGTGGTGGTCTTCGCCCTCGGTGTCGGCATCCCGGCGAGCCTGACCCCCCATCATCTCATCGATGCCGTCCTCGACGAGTCTCCTCCCTTCGATCGGGGCGACCAGGTCGTCGGCGTGGTGGGTCGCAACCAGGAGTCGGGCGCGCAGGAGCTGCTGCGTCTCGGCGACTACGAGTCGCTACGGACGCGCCTTACCTCGTTCGCCTTCGTCGGGGCCGCGTTGCTCCGGGACGTGAACGTGATCTCGCCTGACGGCCGTGCGGAGGGGGCGCGGGGGGCGGAGATGAGCGCGTCCTCGTTCGCGTTGGCGCGCGTGCCACCCGCGCGGGGACGCGTGCTCACCGCGGCGGACGAGGTCGTCGGGGCGCCCGAGGTGATGGTGGTCGGACACGACTACTGGCGCTCCCGGCTCGGCTCCCGTCCCGACGTCATCGGCTCCACGCTCCGCATCGGCGGTGTCCCCACGACGATCGTGGGGGTGATGCCCGAGGGCTTCGCGATGCCGAGTCGGGAGCAGCTCTGGCTGCCCCTGCGGCGGCGGGCCATCGACCACGCCGACGGCCTGGGGCCCGCCGTGTGGATGTACGGCCGCCTCGCGGAAGGGACATCGAGGGGCGCGGCGGGCGCGGAGCTGGCGGCCGTCGGCATCCGTCACGACGTGCCGGACGATCGCGGGCGGGTTCGGGCCGATGCGGTGGCGTTCTCGGCCCTGAGCATCGGGACGCCCACGGGCACGCTGGCGGCGTTTCTGTTCATCGCCCAGGGCGTTCCCTTCGTCTTGCTGCTGATCGCGTGCGGCAACGTCGCGATCCTGCTTCTCGCCCGCACGGCGAACCGTTCGCGCGAGTTCGCGCTGCGGACGGCGCTCGGCGCCGGCCGGTCTCGTATCGTCGCTCAGCTCTTCGTCGAGACGCTCGTCCTGGCCCTTCTCGCGACCGGAGTCGGCCTGCTGGGCATGCACCTGATCGTGGAGCGCGTGACGCCCGGCCTCGATCTGCCGTTCTGGGTGGATCTGGGCATGACGCCCGAGGTCGTGATGAAGGCGCTCGCCCTCGGCGTCGCGAGCGCCGTGCTCGCCGGCGTCCTGCCCGCGCTGCGGGCCACCGGGTCGTCGCCCCAGCGCACCCTGCAGGGAGGCGGGGGCGGCCTGGGCGGCTTCCGTTTCGGCCGCGTCACGGGCGCCCTGATCATCGCGGAGGTGGGGCTCGGCGTCGGCGCCCTGTTCGCGGCCGGGATGACGTATCGCATGTTTGCCGCGATCGACCAGGAGACGAGCGTCGCGATGCAGACGAGCCGCGTGCTGGTCGCGTCGATCGACGTTCCGTCCCCGGAGCGGCCAGGAAGGGACCGCGACCGCATCGATGAGACCCGGATCGCACGCATCGCATCGATGCAGGAGGCGATTGCGCGCGAGTTGGCGGCCCGGCCCGAGGTCAGGAGCTGGGCGTTCTCGGACGCCACTCCCGGGGACGGACGATTCGAGAGACGGGGACGAGTCGAGGGAGACGGAATGCCTCCGGGTTCCCCGGGGCTCCCGGTGGTCACGTCCCAGGTCGAGCCGGGCTTCTTCCGCACGCTCGGCATCGAGCCCCTCCACGGGCGGACGTTCGAGCGGGAAGACGTCCCCGTCGAGGTCGAGCAGGCGCCGACCCGGGTCCTCGTGAACACGAAGTTCCTCGACCGCCGGGGCATGCAGTACCACAGCGCGGTAGGGCAGACGATGCGTATCTCGGATCCCGGAGAGGTGCCCACCGGCCCGTGGATGGAGATCATCGGCGTGGTGCCCGACCTCGAGGCAAGCTTGGGGCAGGCCATCTTCGACGGCACGCCGATGGCCTACCTGCCCGCGGTTCCGGGCGGCGTGCATCCGCTCACCCTGGTGATTGATCTCGGCGACGATCCGACCGTCTTCGCGCCCGTGCTGCGCCGCCTGGTTGCGGACGCGGACCCGACTGCGATCCTCAGCGACGTCGTGGCCCTGGACCAGCTCCCCAACACGGCGGCCCTGGTGCAGCGGTCGGCATCCGGGATCCTCGTGGGCCTCTCCCTGATCGCGATCGTCCTTTCGACCACGGCCCTGTATACGCTCCTGTCGTTCACCGTCGCCCGTCGCACCCGGGAGATCGGCGTGCGCATTGCCCTCGGCGGGAGATCGAGCCGGATCGTCGCGTCGATCGCACGTCGACCGCTCCATCAGCTCGGGGCGGGGGTCGTGCTCGGCGCCGGGTTCTGGGGTGTCGTCTTCACTTCGCTCCACGCGGCCGGCGCGTTCCAGGGAGAGCTCGGGGCCGCCTTGCGGTCTTGGCCGTACGTGCTGTCGGTCACGGCCGCGATCGTCGTGGCGACCGGCCTGTCGGCCTGCCTCGCGCCAATCCTGAGAGGGCTCAGGATCCGCCCGGTGGAGGCGCTGCGCATCGACGCGTAGTCGGCGGGATGGTCTCGACCCGGCTTGATGATCGGCGGCCTTCTCGGTCACGGAGTCGATGATCGATGGGTCGTGCGCCACGCGGACGCGGCGGCCGGCGGTAGGTGCTCCCGCTGTCGCAGAACACCTGCTCAAGGCCCACGCGGAGTCTTGAGGGGCTTCGTCCTGTCCTCGGCACGCGGCCAACGATTCATGCTGCCGGGACGGCGGCGCTGTCGGGCGATACAGGGCCGGCGGCGGGGACCGACCCCGCGGGCCTCCGCCAGGCCGAGGAGTCCGTGTACGTGCGAGGCCGCCTTCCGGGCCCGGCTCCGGCGGCGCCGCCGACACATGAGGCCGTGAAACCTGGCTGGCACGGGTTTCCCGAGAGTCGAGCGCTGCCGTCATTCCGGCGAAGACGCTCCCTGCCTCCCACACACCGAGCTGACGTTACACCCGAGTGTCCGCTGGTCCCACTAACGCGGTGAGATGTTTCCGTAGCCCATCCTCGACCTTGGCCTTTCCGCCAATGCTATCCTCATAAAAGAGCACACGAAATCCGGAAACATCAAATGGCAACGCCGTATCCTTCTTCGCGAGAAGAACGATGGGCTTCTTTGAGGCCAAAGCATAACCGACCTCGAAGTAGACATTTGCGTTCACCACGCTGATGTCGGCGATGACCAACTGGGCGCCAACAACTTGTTCGACGATGTCCTGGACGATCACACCCGGACCGTAAATCTCGTCCGCTCGGATCGCCGTAATGCCAAACTCCTCACACACAGACTTGATCACGCCCAGGTACACGTCTGTGTAAGGCGCGGAAAACTGCATCACAACAAAGGCGCGCGGCGTTTCTGGGGTTACGATAAAGTTCGTGACCTCCACCGGCTTCACGCTGCCGCAGAACAATCCCGCTGAAGAGGACTTTGGAACGGTCCCTCGACGTTGCGTGGAGATCACCTGAATACCGTTCACACTGAGCCGAATCTGCGATCCTCGTAACGCAGCGCACACATGATACGTCTCACCGGCTTGGATATTGAGACGATCCCCTGTAATCTCGATCGTGTTCCAGTGCATTGCGGGTGATGATGAATGAGATTCATCCTGATTCACAGTGCTGTTTCGGACCCACTCTCGAACACTGAACATTCCAGGCCATCCACCTATGCCCGCCGTTAACATCTCCCGCGTCGTAGGGTTGTAGGCCAGGATCAATTCGCCTACTGCCTTCTCGGACTCGTTGAACTTGATGTCGGCTTCTACCGTTCCCCCAGAAAAGGCAAGGTCAGAAAGGGCGATCCCGTGGGTCGGAGTTGGGTAGAGAAAGCGCATGAGATGGAGGGTGGCGGGCCACCCTCAAAGCTAGACTCCCGTCAGGCGCTCGATGCTGAGCCGGCCGTCGCTCTGGCCCAGCCGCTCGACGGGGACGCCAAGCTTGTCCATCAGGCTCACCAGCAGGTTCGGCATCAGCGGGTCGCCCTCGTAGCGGATGTGGCGGCCGCCTTCGAGCTCTCCGGCGCACCCGCCAAGCAGCAGGACGGGGAGATCGAGGGGGCTGTGGGCGTTGCTGTCGGACATGCCGCAGCCGTAGAGGAGCAGCATGTTGTCGAGCAGCGAGCCGTCGCCGTCAGGGGTCGCCCGAAGCTTCGCGAGGTAGTCGGCGAACATCGACGCGTGGTACGCGTTGATCTTCGACATCGACGCGATCTTCTCCGGGTTGTACTCGTGGTGCGAGAGGGGGTGGTGCGCGTCGGGGATGCCGATCTCGGTGTAGGTCCGCGAGCTCACCTCGCGCCCCATCATGAACGAGGTCACGCGGGTGAGGTCCGTCTGGTGGGCCAGCACCTGCAGGTCGAACATCAGCGCGACGTGCTCGGCGAAGGTGGGGGGGATGCCCTCGGGCTGGGCCAGCTCCGGCACGTCGAAGTCCTGCCGCTGCTCGGCCCGCTGGATGCGCCGCTCGATGTCGCGCACGCCCTCGAGGTACTCGTCGACCTTGAGGCTGTCGGCCGGCCCGACCTCGCGCTTGAGGTCGGCGACCTTGCCGCTCACGGAGTCGAGGATCGAGCGGTCGCGCGCCATGCGGGCGCGGCGGACGGCCGGGTCGGTGCTGCCGCTGTCGCCGAACATCTGCTCGAACACGATGCGGGGGTTGTTCTCCATCGGCAGCGGCGTCGTCCGGCTGCGCCAGCAGATGGTGTTGGTGTAGACGCAACTGTGGTTGCCGCTGCACTGCCCGGCGTTGGCCCGGCTGTCGATGGCGAGCTGCAGCGACCCGAGCTCGGTGTGGCGGCCGTACTCGCGGGCCAGGAGCTGGTCCATCGAGATGCCGGCTACCGGCGCCGTCTCGCCGGCGACGCCCGCCGCCCCGGTCAGGAACGTCGTCGATGCGCCGGCGTGGGCCGGGGTCCAGTAGCCGCGGAGGCCGGAGACCACCGTGAGCTGGTCCTGGAAGGGTTCCAGCGGGTGGAGGATGGGCGTGAGCCCGAACCCGCGGCCCTCCTCGGCCGGCGTCCAGTACTCCATGGCGATCCCGTTGGGCACGTAGACCACGCCGAAGCGGCGGGCGGGTGCGGCCGCGGTGCGCGCCAGCGCCGACGCGGCGGGGACCATGGCATCCAGGAGCGGCAGGGCCACGGCGGCGCCCAGGCCGCGCAGCACGGTCCGCCGGGGCAGCGACATCTTGGTAATCGTCATGATGGGAACCTGCTCGTCGTCAATCGCGGGCCGAACGGTCTACGGCGCAGCCACGCAGCCCGTCGAACGCCCGTCACGGGCCAGGCTCCGCGGCAACCGGCGCCTGCTGGTCGGTCCGCGCACGGCGCCACTGGAAGGGCGTGCTCTCGACGATGCCGAGCACGATCGACGACCAGCGGTAGTCGTCGGCCGCCGCATCGCGCAGGATCCGGCGCACGGCGGGGCGATCCGTGTACTCCAGGCCGCGCCCGAGCGCATACGCCAGCAGCTTCTCGGTGACCGTGGCGGCGAAGTCCTCGCCCCGGCCGAGCAGCACGCGCCGCAGGCCCGCCGGCCCCTCGAACGCCTCGCCGCTGGGCATCGTCGCCGACGCATCGATCGGCTGTCCGGCCTCGCTGGTGGCGCGCCAGCTCCCGATGGCGTCGAAGTTCTCGAGGGCGAAGCCGAGCGGATCCATCGGCGCATGACAGCCCGCGCAGGCGGGGTTGGCGCGATGCCGCTCCAGCCGCTCGCGCACCGACGCCGGCTCGCCTCCCTCGCCGCGGTCCGGCAGCCCCGGCACGTTCGGCGGGGGCTCCGGCGGCGGCGCTCCCAGGATGGTCTCGAGCAGCCACTTCCCGCGCACCACCGGCGACGTCCGGTTTGGATAGGACGTCACCATCAGCAGGCCGCCGTGGCCGAGGAGGCCGCCGCGCGGATGGCCGGGGTCGAGCGTCACCCGCCGGAAGCGGTCGCCGTAGACCCCGCGGATGCCGTAGTGCCGCGCCAGCCGCTCGTTGACGAACGTGTAGTTCGCGCTGAGCAACTCGAGGAGGCTGCGGTCCTCGCGGATGGTGCTCTCGACGAACAGCTCGGTCTCGCGGCGGAACGCCTCGCGCAGGTTCTCGTCGAACTCGGGATAGTCGGCCGACTCGCGCTCCTGCGACTCGAGGTTGCGCAGCCGCAGCCATTGGCTCGCGAAGTTGTCGACGAGGGCCCGCGAGCGGCCGTCCGCGAGGAGCCGGCGTGTCTGCCGTTCGAGCTCCGCCGGGTCGCCGAGCCTGCCGTCGGCTGCGGCCTGGAGCAACTCGTCGTCAGGGAGGCTGCTCCACAGGAAGAACGAAAGCCGGGACGCCAGCTCGAGGTCCCCCAGCCGATAGGGCGTCCCGGGCGCGGCGTCCGCCGGATCGCGCTCGATGCGGAACAGGAACTCGGGGTCGACCAGCATCCGTTCCAGCGCGAACTGGATGCCGTCGTCGAAGCTGCCGTCGCGCCGCCCGGCACGGAAGAAGCCGAGCAGCGCCTCGACGTCACCGCCGCCGATCGGCCGGCGGTACGCCCGGCGGGCCAGCTTGCCGAGAATCCGCTCGGCGCAGGCGTCCGCGTCGTCGTCGGTGGCCGAGGCGTCCGCTGCCGGCCGGCAGACGAAGATCTCGCGGCGGCTCGGCGTGTCACCGGGTCCCTCGACGGCGTAGGGGCCGCCGATCGCGACCTGTTCCACCGCCGCCTGGTCGTCGTACCGCTCGTCGACGAAGCGGCCGTAGCCGCGGTTGCGCGGCTGCAGCACGCCCTCGGGCTCCGACGCCCGCCTGACGAACGAGACGCCCACCGTCCGCCGGCCCGCCTTCGCCCGGAAGCGCGCCTCCAGATGGGCATCCCCGGTGTTCATGTAGTACTCCCACTCGGGATCCCCGGCGATGTTGCCGGCGAAGCTGAGCGGGGCCATCTGGCCCACCGAGTCCGCGTCACCGACCGTGAACCGCTCGACGAGGGCGCCGTCGACGCGCACGTCGAGCTCCTGCGGCGCCGCGAACCCCAGGATGTAGTCGGAGAAGTTCCGGTGGAGGCGGACCCGAATCGTGTACTCCCCGTCGACGGGGAAGTAGTGCCGGATTGCGACGCCGCCGCGCGAGCCGAACGACAGCAGGTCGTCCTGTCGGTCGTCCTGCAGCAGGGCGGGATGCACCCGGTAGGTCGCGACGGCGGGGCCGATGGGAGGAATCCCCACGGCGAGGCGGCTGATCCGCCGCGCGGCCGACAGGTACCGCGCCACCAGGTCGGGCGAGATCGAGAGCACGTCGCCGTTGTTGTCGAAGCCGTGCTCGTAGGTGTCGTCGGCGGGCAGCAGCTCGGTGACGTCGACGTCGACCGCGAGCAGATCGCGCACGGCGGCGTGGTATTCGGCCCGGTTCAGGCGATGGAAAGTCTCGCCGCGGCCCGGGTCCGGGCTGGCCAGGGCCGTGGTGTCGACCGCCGTCTCGAGCCAGGAGGCGACGGCGCGGTACGTGGCCTCGGCGGGCCGGGGGTTGCCCGCCGGCGGCATCGTCCGCGAACGGAGCTTGACGATGACCCGCTCCCAGACCTCCGCGTCGGGGCCGACGTCCGCGAGGTCGTGGTTGTCGAGGGCCAGCTCCGCCGTGCGCAGCCGGTCGTTGTGGCAGCGCACGCAGAACCGGTCGAGCGTCGCGCGGACCGACGCTGCGGATGCGTGGCTCGCGGCCAACCGCGCCTGCGCCGCGGCGATCGCTGGGCCCCCGGTGGCGATCAGCGCGCCGATGAGGGCCACCAGGACGCGAATCGTGGAACGGGTTCGCGTATCCACCGACACTTCCATGCGGCGATCATAACGCCGTACGCCTGCGTTCGCGGCACTTCCGACACGTTGCGCCCCGGGAGACGGCCCGGACGGAATCCGGGACGTCGATGCCGTCCGTCGCGTCACAGCGTCCGGCGCGTCAACCTTCCTGGCGTTTCAGGAACGCCGCGCTGAGCGTGTCGACCTTGCCCTCCAGCGCATCGACCTTGCCCTCCAGCGCATCGACCCTGCCTCCCAGCCAGTCGACCTTGCGCTCCAGGGCATCGAATTTGCGTTCCAGGGCATCCAGGCCGCGCTCCAGGGCGTCGAACTTCCCTTCCAGCCGAGCGAGGCGCTCCCCCAGTCCGCGGACGTGGTCGTCAAGGCGGCCGATCCGGACGTCCATGCGGATGAACAATCCGGCGATGGCCACTCCGACCGCAATGACGGACCATGCCTCGGGCGTCACTTGTCAGAACATTAACACGCCGGTTCGGTTTGTGTCATAAACAGCACGGGCTGGAGGTCACCGCGATAGGACGTGCCAGGGTGGACTTCGCGCGCGAGCGCAGTCTCCCAACGCGCCCGTCCGGGCGCGCGAGCGCCGCGGAATCCGGAGCACTCGCCACCGGGGCGGCTGGTCGCCGTGGGGAGCTTGGCTCGCGTACCCGCGTGCGCTACACTGCCGCGGTCCATCGTGCACACTCAGGTTCGGCTCCTGCCGCGTCGACAAGCCACGACCCGCGCCGGCCTCCTGACTGCCTTTCTGGCCCTGGCCGGCGGCATCGCCGCGCCGGCGCACGCCCAGGAGTTCCCGCCCGCGGACCTCGAGCACTTCGAGTCGAAGATCCGCCCGGTGCTCGCCGAGCGCTGCTACCAGTGTCACGGCGCGAACCCCGAGCGCATTCAGGCCGGGCTGGCCCTGATCGACGCGGCCGGGCTGCGGGCGGGCGGGGACAGCGGCGCCGCGGTCGTACCCGGCTCTCCCGACGACAGCCTGCTCATCGACGTCATCCGCTACGACGGGCCCATCAAGATGCCGCCCGACGGCCGGCTGCCGGCCACCGTCGTTGCCGACTTCGAGCGCTGGGTGGCCCGCGGCGCGGTGGACCCGCGGACCACCGACGCCCCGGTCGTCGCCGCCCGGTCCGACAGCGGCGCCGACTACGACTTCGGCCCTGGCCGCGAGCACTGGGCGTTCCGGCCGATGGCCCGTCCCGAGCCGCCCGCCGTCGGCGACCCGGCCTGGGCGCGGAGCCCCATCGACCGGTTCGTCCTCGCGCGGCTCGAGGCCGAGGGGCTGGCCCCGGTCGCCCCGGCCGGCCGGAGGCAGCTCCTGCGGCGAGTCACGTTCGACCTGACCGGCCTGCCGCCGACGCCCGACGAGATCGACGCGTTCCTCGCCGACGAGCGCCCGGACGCCTGGGAGCGGGTGGTCGAGCGGTTGCTGGCGTCGCCGCGCTACGGCGAGCGCTGGGGCCGGCACTGGCTCGACGTCGCCCGCTACGCGGACTCGAACGGGCTCGACGAGAACATCGCCCACCCCAACGCCTTCCGCTACCGCGACTGGGTCATCGACGCGTTCAACCGCGACAAGCCCTACGACCGGTTCGTACAGGAGCAGATTGCCGGCGACCTGATGCCCGCGGCGGGCGACGACGAGCGGTTCGAGCAACTCGCCGCGACCGGGTTCCTGACCCTCGGCGCCAAGGTGCTGGCCGAGCAGGACGTCGACAAGATGGTCATCGACATCGTCGACGAGCAGGTCAACGTCATCGGCCGGGCGTTCCTCGCCGAGCCCATCGGCTGCGCCCGCTGCCACGACCACAAGTTCGACCCGATCCCCACCGCCGACTACTACGCGCTGGCCGGCATCCTGCGCTCCACGCAGACGATGGAGGACGATCGCCGCGTCGGACGGTGGGTCGAGCGGCCGCTGGCCGACGAGGAGACCGTCGCCCGTTACGAGGCGGCGCAGGAGCTGGTGGAAGAGGCGCAGGAGGCGGTCGCCGAGCTCGTCGACGAGCAGAACGACCGGCTGCGACGGCCGCGGCGGCAGGCGCTGGCCGGCTATCTCCTTGCCGCTGAGGAGGCCTACCCGGCGTGGGGCGACGACGAGGCGAGCCAGGAACGGGGGCGCGCCGAGATCGCCAGGGTCGCCGGCCGCGAAGGTCTCGAGGCGTCCGTGGTCGAGCGCTGGGTCCGGGCCTTCTTCCGCTATCGCGAGGGTCCCCCGGTGCAGGGCGACGGGCCCAACCCCAGCGTCGTCTTCCAGATCTGGAACGCCTACGCGGCGGCGCCGCCGGAACGCTTCCGGGAGGTCACCGAGGAGTTGCGGGCGCTCATCGCCTCCGAGAAGGTCCTCATCGCGCCGCTGACCCGGAGCCTGGTGCGGGGCCCGGCGCCCCGGAGCCTCGAGGAGGTCGCCTGGCGCTACGCCGGCCTGTTCGCGGTGATCGAGATCGCCTGGGACCAGCACCTCCAGCGGCTCGGCCTCGAGGACGAGGAAGAGCTCACGCCCGGCGACTTCCGGCTCCCGCGCGAGCAGGAGGAGTTGCGCCGGCTCGTCTACGACGGGCGGCTGTGCATCCTCTGCCTCGACCAGGAGACGGAGGAGGCGCTCTACCCGGCCGAGGCGGTGGCCGAGCTGGCGAGGTTACGCGCCGTCGTCGAGGAGCGGGAGGCGGCGTCGCCGCCCGAGCCGCCCTACACGATGTCGGTCGAGGAGGGAGAAATCGTCGATCTCCCCGTCCATATCCGCGGCAGCCACCTGAACCTCGCCGACACGCCCCAGCCGCGCGGGTTCCTGCGGGTCACCGACCACATCGTGCCGCCGCCGCCGATTCCCGACGACGCGAGCGGGCGGCTCGAGCTGGCCCGCTGGATCACGCACCCCGAGCACCCGCTGACGGCGCGGGTCATGGCCAACCGCATCTGGCACTGGCACTTCGGGCGCGGCCTCGTCGACACGCCGAGCAACTTCGGCGCCACCGGCTCGGCCCCCACCCATCCCGAGCTGCTCGACTGGCTCGCGCGACGCTTCGTGGGCGGCGGCTGGTCGGTCAAGGCGCTGCACCGCGAGATACTGCTGTCGAGCACGTACCGGCTCGGCGCCGGCTACGACGAGACGAACGCGGCCGTCGATCCCGGAAACCGGCTGCACTGGCGCATGAACCGCCGGCGGCTCGAGGTCGAGCCCATCCGCGACGCGCTCCTGCACCTGGCCGGCACCCTCGACCTGACGATGGGCGGGCGCGTCGAGGAGTACAACCAGCGAGGCTACGTCTTCAGCGAGGGCAACACGTTCGGACGGTTCGATTTCTACGGCGCTCCGCGCCGCTCGGTGTACATGCCGGTGGTGCGCAACGCCATCTACGAGATCTTCGCCGGCTTCGACTTCGGCAACGCCAGCGACTCGGTCGGCGCCCGTCCCGTCACGGTGGTGCCGTCGCAGGCTCTGCTCATGATGAACAGCGCGTTCGTCGAGGAGCGGGCCGGCGAGTTCGCGGGGCGGCTGCTCGCGATGCCCCTGGCGGGCGACGCGGCGCGGGTCGAGCGGGCCTTCATCGAGGCCTACGGCCGGCCGGCCGTCGAGGTCGAGATCGAGGAGAGCCTGGCCTTCCTCGCGGCGATGCGCGAGGCCGCGCCCGACGGCGACGCCGAGCGCTTCGCGTGGACGCGCCTCTGCCACGTCATCCTCGGCGCCAGCGAGTTCATCTACGTCGACTGAGGACGGTGACGGAGACAACCTCGCCGCGCGCCAGGCTCATCAAGCGGTAGCAGCGGACTCGCAGACCGTGGGGCCGGGCCCCGCAACGAGAGAAACGATGCGCCATCCCCACTACCAGGCACCGCCGGTCACCCGCCGGGACATGCTCAAGGCCTGCGGCTGCGGCTTCGGGGGGCTGGCCCTCTCGTCGCTGCTCCAGCAGGACCTCGCGGCCGCCCAGGACAACCCGCTGGCCCCGCGGGCGCCCCACTTCGCGCCCCGCGCCAAGCGCATCATCTTCCTGCACATGCACGGCGGCCCGTCGCAGCACGACCTGTTCGAGTACAAGCCGCTGCTGATTCGCGACGACAACAAGCCGCTGCCGTTCGCCAAGCCCGACGTGCAGTTCAACGAGACGGGCAACCTCTTCAAGAGCCCCTGGGAGTTCCGGCGGCACGGGCAGTCGGGGCACTGGGTGAGCGAGCTGCTGCCGCACCTCGCGGGAGTCGCCGACGACCTCTGCTTCGTGCGCTCGATGTACGGCACCAACGCCGCCCACGGCGGGGCCATCCTCGCCATGAACACGGGCAGCGACCGCTTCGTGCGGCCCTCGATGGGGTCGTGGATCTCCTACGGGCTCGGCACCGAGAACGAGAACCTCCCGGCGTTCATCACCATCTGCCCGTCGTATCAGCACGGCGGCGTGCAGAACTACTCGGCCGCGTTCCTCCCCGCCGCCTACAACGGCACCGCCATCGGCAACACGCGGATGAACACCGCCGAGGCCACCATCGACTTCCTCGAGAACCAGGCCGTCGGACCCGCCGTGCAGCGGGCCGAGGTCGACCTGCTGCAACGCTGGCAGCGGCGGCAGCTCGCATCGACCGGCCCCGACCTGGCCCTCGAGGGCCGCATCGAGTCCTACGAGCTCGCGTTCCGCATGCAGACCGAGGCCCCCGAGGTGATGAGCGTCGAGGGCGAGTCCGAGGCCACCCGGCGACTCTACGGCCTCGACGACCCCGTGGCGGGCGACTTCGGCCTGCGCTGCCTCCTCGCGCGCCGCTTCTCCGAGTCGGGCGTGCGCTTCGTACAGGCGACCCACGGGCCCGACCGGAAGTGGGACCACCACTCCGGGCTCATCACCGGGCTGCCCCGGAGTTGCGCCGAGATCGACCGGCCGGTGGCGGGGCTCATCACCGACCTCAAGCAGCGGGGCCTGCTCGACGAGACCCTCGTGCTGTGGGGCGGGGAGTTCGGCCGCACCCCGGGGGCCGAGGCGGGGGCCCGCAACGGCCGCGACCACAACCCCCACGGCTACACGATGTTCCTGGCCGGGGGCGGCGTGAAGGGCGGCCACAGCCACGGCCGCACCGACGACTACGGCTACTACGCCATCGAGGACAAGGTCCACATCCACGACCTGCACGCGACCATCCTGCACCTGCTCGGCCTCGACCACGAGCGCCTGACCTACCGGAGCCAGGGGCGCGACTTCCGGCTCACCGACGTGGCCGGCGTCGTCGTCGACGACATCCTGGCCTGAGCGGCTCGTTCTTGCGGGTGCGGCTGGTCGCGATGGCGGCGCGGAGCTCTTCCTTCTCGCTCCACCCGGCCTCGGTTGCCACCGCGTGCACGATGTGGCGGTTTCGGTTCATATCGGAGCCCCGGGTCGTAGTCAGTCGCGGAGCGTGACCTTCTGCACGCGCCAGGTCAGCAGTTCGGCGACCCAGACCTCGTTCGCCGACGGGCAGGCGAGGGCGTGGATCCAGCCGAACTGGCCGACGGCCTGACCGTCCCGGCCGAAGTAGCCGAGCACGGTGCCGTCGAGCGCCATCTTGTAGATGCGGCCGGGGAACATGTCCTGCGTGAAGATCACCGGATCGGGGCCCGGGGTGATGCAGATGGAGTTCGGCCACAGGGAGTTGTAGCTGCCGTCCGGCAGGCGGCCGAAGCTCGCGATCTGCGGTGCGTAGTCGGCGGCCACCGGGGCCTGCCGCCGCAGGTCCGCGAGCGTAATCTGGCGCACGAAGGTGCCGTCCGACTCGAACACCTGGATCCGGTTGTTCGACCGGTCGGCCACGTAGATGCGGCCCTGGTCGTCGGCTGCGATGCCGTGCGGGAGGCGGAACTGGCCCGGATCGCTGCCCCGCTCGCCCCACGAGCCGACCCAGTTGCCGTCGGCGTCGTACTTGGCGACGCGGGAGTTGTTGTAGCCGTCGCTGAAGTAGACGTTGCCCTCGGGATCGAACGCCACGTCGGTCACCTCGTCGAAGAGGCCGTCCCGCGCCGGCGGGGGTAGCGCGTCTGGCGTCGCATAGTAGGGCGGGCGCAGCGAATGCGGCGGGCAGTTCCGTCCCGTGCAGCGGGGATAGCGGGCGTGCGTCGACTCCGGACGCCGCCCGAAGACCTGGAGCACGGCGCCGCCCGGGCTCAGCTTGACGGCCATGCTCGAGCCGTTGTCGATCAGCCAGATGTTGTCGTCGGCGTCCACCCGCACGGCGTGGGCCCACGCCTTCGAGTAGAGGTTGCCTCCGATCTCGCGGACGAACGTGCCGTCGGGAGCGAACTCGTAGAGCGAGGCCGCCCGGGGCGCGATGATGGTGGCGTCTGTCCCGGTGCGGGTGTACACGAAGATGTGACCCCGCGAGTCCAGCGCGACCCCGGCCACCTCGCCCAGGTAGAGATCGGGCGGCATGCGCAGCGGTGCCGACGCGTCGTACTCGAGCTCCGGCGCCGGCTGGCCGTAGGCGGAGCCGATGGGGAGCAGCAGACAGAGCGTGGCGACGAGAATGGAACGGCGCATGTCAGTACCTCTTGCTCTTCGTGGGATTTCCGCCTGCAGCAGGCCTTGTTCTTCGGCACGCGGACCACGGCATCGAGTCGATGCCGGTGGCCTTCGCCTCCCGCGTCGCCGGATGTCGCAGAGTCGTTCGTCGGAGCGCCCGGTGCTCACGGCACGAGCCGCCGGATCACCCCGTCGCGCTTGTTGAGCAGGAACACCTGGCCCTCGGGCCCCGTCCCGAAACGAAGGTCGGCCCGGGTGGCCGGCTCCCGCCCCTGGGCGACGACCTTCTCCTGTATCACCTGCAGGAGGGTCTTCGTCTCGCCCCCGTGGCGGAACAGGACGCGCCGCATCGCGTCCTGACCGCCGTCCGGCAGCTCGTCGGCGGAAACGTAGAACACCTCTCCGCTCGGGCCGTCACCGAAGAGAAGCTGGTCCGTGAGTTGCGGGACGGCCGTGCCGCGGTAGGCGACCACGCCGGTGGCGGCGGAGCTCCGCTGCAGCAGGGGGTCGAGCTGACCGTACTCGACCACGGGGTAGCTCAGACCGGGCTCGCCGCGCGGGTCGACCAGGCTGACGGCGCGGCGGCTCAGGAAGCGGAAGCTCCCTTCCCAGTCGTTCCAGCCGAGGTTGGCGCCGGCGGTGACGAGGCTGACCTCCTCGACGATGTTCTGGCCGATGTCGGCGACGAAGAGGTTGCCGTTCTGCAGGTCCCAGTCGAAGCGCTGCGGATTGCGCACGCCGTAGGCGTAGATCTCGCCGAGCGTGCCGGGGTCGCCGTCGCCGGCGAACGGGTTGTCGGGCGGGATGCCGTACTGTCCGTTGGCGCTGTCGGAGCCCAGCGGGTCGATGCGCAGCATCTTGCCGAGGATCGACGCCAGGTTCTGGGACACGTCGAGCGGATCGCCGCCGCTCCCGCCGTCGGCGGAGCCGACGTAGAGCAGGCCGAAGTCCGGATCGCCGGGCGTCGCGAGGGGATTGAAGCCGAGCTGGCCGCCGTTGTGGTTGCCGAACGGCTGCTCCACCCGCAGGAGCTCGCGCGGCGGGCCGCCGTCGTAGACCGCCGACGCTGCGTCCACCGCCGTCCATTCCAGGAGGATGGTGTCCTGTGCGTCGCCCCCGCCTCCCGGCACGAAGTCCGCCGGTGGGGCCGTGTTGCTCGTATCGGTGTAGGCGTAGAGCTTGCCGTAGCCGGGCGCGCCCGGCTCGCCGAAATGCGGGTGCACGGCGAAGCTCTGGAACCCGCGCTCGCGGCGCGAGGCCTCCACGTCGAGGCCCCAGCGCGGCTCCCGGAGGTCGAGGTACCGGGTGACCGTCGCCCCGTCGTAGCTGACGGTGTAGACGATGCCGCGCATGTCGTTCACGAACAGGCGGCCCGTGCCCGGCTCGTCGACCAGCAGCATCATCCGCGCCGCCTCGCCGTCGGCGTCGGGAAGCGTCGCGAACTCCTCGATGCCTGCGGTGATGACCCCGTCGGTGGTGGAAATGGGGGCGGGGAAGGGGTCGTCCGTGGTCTGGGCCGCGGCGGCCGCAGTTCCGGAAAGGACGACCGCTGCGGCGACTGTCATCCGGTACAACGGTCTCACACACCCTCCCGCGCTGCCGACCTCACTCGCATGACCACTTGCATCGGACGCGACCGGCGAAGCCGTGGTGAGAAGCTCCGGCCTCGCCGGTCGCCGTGAGCGCCGATCCGGTTCGGGAGGAGGTCCCCCGACCCACCTCCCAACGGCCCGCGACGGAGGAGTTTCCCGTCGCGAAAACTCCCAAGGCGCCCGCCGGGACGCCCGCGCGCCCGTCCCTTCTACTGACCGTCGAAGACGTACTGCACGGTCGTCCGCAGGCTCTGTTCCGGGGCCGCGAAGTCGCTGTACTCGTCGGGCACGCTGTAGGCGGCGACCACCTCATCCACCGAGCGGCCGGCGGCCTTGCCGTTCTGCGCCTTGCTCACGACGTCGTTGTAGAAGCCGCTGAAGTCGACGAACTCGGCCCAGGTCACCGGCGTCGGGTTGTGGCCCGGCATCACGATGTCGACGTCGGGGATCCCGGCGACCGCCTTCCGGAGCGTGCTCCCGAACTCGGTGGCGCTGCCGTTGCCGTTCGCCACGTCGATGAAGGGCAGGCCCTTGCGCTGAAACATGTCGCCGGTGTGGAGGGTCTTCGCCTCCTTGAAGACGATGAACGTGTCCCCGTCGGTATGGCCTCGGCCGAAGTGGTACAGGTCCACCTGGTCCGGCCCCGCGAAGAGCGACATGCGGTCCGAGTAGGTGGTCTGCGGCAGGTACCTGGCGTTCGCGCCCTGGAAGGCGCTGCAGTTGGTGACCGGCTGGCAGGTCGGCCGGGCCATCTGGGCGCGGGTGTTCTCGTGGACGACGAAGTCGACGGTGTCCGGCAGCTCCGTGTTGCCGCCGCTGTGGTCGAAGTGGGTGTGGGTGTTGATGACGGTGGTGATCGGCTTGTCGGTGATCTCCGCCACCGCGGCGATGATGTCCTGGCCGTAGCCGTTGATCTTCGTGTCGACGAGCACGACGCCGCCTTCCGTGACGAAGATCGCCGTGTTGCCACCGCCGCCCATCCCCTGCACGGACGATGCGTTGGCCAGCATGTAGAGGTTGTCGGCGACGTCCTGGACCTCGAGCGGCGCCCGCTCGTCCTGCGCCTGGTAGGTCGCCGTCGTCAGCAGGACGCCGGCCAGGGCCAGAATCCCCAGAATCGTGAAGCGTCTCATCCGTCTTCCCTCCTTGGTGTCGGATCGCGACAATCATCCTCCACCGTCGGTCATTCTAGGAGCTTGCGCCGCGGAACGCCAACGGAGTGCGTGCCGCGGGTCAAGCTCCTGGGCCGGTGGGGGCTGGGGCCGACCCGGAGCCTGCGACGGGTTGGCGGCGCTAGGAGCTTGCGCCGCGGAACGCCAACGGAGTGCGTGCCGCGGGTCAAGCTCCTGGGCCGGTGGGGGCTGGGGCCGACCCGGAGCCTGCGACGGGTTGGCGGCGCTAGCCCGTTGCCACGGAGGATCCCAGACGGGTGAGCCTCCCGCCGTTCCGCTCGGCGCATCCTGCGCGGGTAGAATCGCTCCGTCGCGGCCCGACGCGGCGCCGGGCCGCATCGCACCACGCGACGCCACGGAGGGCTCCGTCATGCACCTACCGCGACCGACCACGAGACGCCGGCGGCGGTTCCCTCGCGGCGCGGTGCCCGTGCTGCTGGCGCTGCCTCTGGCGCTCGTCGTGCTGGCCATGGCATTCCTGCTCGCACCACCCACCGCGGCGCAGGACGACCCCCCGTTCGATCTCCTCATCCGCGGCGGGCGGCTCGTCGACGGCACCGGGAATCCCTGGGTACGCGGCGACGTCGCGGTGCGCGGCGACCGGATCGCCCGCATCGGGCATCTTCCCGACGCGGCGGCGGAGCGCGTCATCGACGCCGCCGGCCTCGTGGTCGCGCCCGGGTTCGTCGATCCGCACACGCACGCGGTGCGGGGCATCTACGACGTGCCGACCGCGGACAACTACCTGCTGCAGGGAGTCACGACCGTCACCGAGGGCAACGACGGCGCCTCGCCGTGGCCGGTCGGGGAGCACCTGGCGCGCATCGCCGCGACGCGCATCAGCCCCAACTGGGCCGTCTTCGTCGGGCAGGGAACCATTCGCCGGCGGGTCCTGGGGAACGAAGAACGGGAGCCGACGCGGGACGAGCTCGAGCGGATGCGCACGCTCGTCGCCCGGGCGATGGAGGAGGGCGCGCTCGGTCTGTCGACCGGTCTCTTCTACGTCCCCGGGAGCTTCGCGGACACCGCCGAGATCATCGCCCTGGCGGAGGGCGCCGGCCGCTACGGCGGCATCTACATCTCGCACATGCGCGACGAGGCGCTCCGGCTGCTCGACTCCGTGCGCGAGACGATCCGCATCGGCGAGGAGGCGGCCGTCCCGGTGCAGATGACGCACCACAAGGCGGTCAGCCGCGACATGTGGGGCCGCAGCGCGGAGAGCCTGGCCCTGGTCGACGCGGCCCGGGCGCGCGGCGTCGACATCACCATCGACCAGTACCCCTACACGGCGTCCCAGACCTCCATCACGGCGGTCGTTCCGCAGTGGGCCCAGGCCGGCGGCACCGGGGAGCTGATCGAGCGGCTGCGCGACCCGGAGACCAGGCGCCGCATCCGGGAGGAGATCGTCTACCGCATCGAGCACGACCGGGGCGGCGGCGACCCGGCGAACATCGTGATCGGTCTCAGCCCCTGGGACCGCTCCCTGGAGGGCCGCAGCCTCGCCGACATCCTGATCGGGCGGGGCGCCGAGCCGACCGTAGCCAACGCGGCCGAGCTGGTCATGGAGATCGTCGAGCACGGCGGCGCCCGCGCCATCTACCACGCGATGGACGAGGGAGACGTCGAGCGCATCATGCGCCACCCGGCCACCGCCATCGGCTCCGACGGCGGGATCTCGGTCTTCGGCGAGAGCGTGCCCCACCCCCGCGAGTACGGCACCTTCGCCCGCGTCCTCGGCCGCTACGTGCGCGACCGCGGCGTCCTGACGCTGGAGGAGGCGGTGCGCAAGATGAGCGCCGCCACCGCGCAGCGGATCGGCCTGCGGGCCCGCGGCCTGCTTCGCGAGGGCTTCTTCGCCGATATTGCGGTCTTCGACCCGGAGCGCGTCATCGATCGCGCCACCTTCGAGCAGCCGCACCAGTACGCCGAGGGCGTGGAGTACGTGCTGGTCAACGGTGTGGTCGTGGTCGATGCCGGCGAGCACACCGGGGCGCGGCCCGGCCGCGTCCTCTACGGCCCGGGACGGTAGTCAGTCCTGGGGACGCTCGAACTGCGGGTACTCGACGCCGAGCTGCTCCATGTAGCTGTCGTAGCGCGACGGGTCGTAGTGCAGCTCCCGGAGCTGCGGCCGGAAGCGCTGCATGATGTCGCGGTTCAGCCAGATGGCCGGCTCGTCCTCGGGGCGCAGGAACGTCTCGTACTGCCGGTCGCGGGTCTGAATGTTCTCGTAGTAGTCGTGCGCGGCCTCGACCAGCCCCGGCCGCAGCAGGAAGTCGAGGAGCGTCAGGGCCTGTACCTTGGCGCCGGCAGCCGCGCCCTTGTAGGCGATGGGGGTCGCCATCGCGATCCCCTTGTTCCAGTTGTGCCACGCCCCGCCGCCGATGTTCGAGGCGAAGCGCAGGGTCGCCGTCGGCACCACCCACGAGACGTCGCCGATGTCGTCGGAGCCGCCGCCGCGCCGCTGGCTGTCCGGGACGCGCTCGGCGCCGATGAGCCGCGCGGCGACGGTCGTCACCAGGCCGCGTTCCTCCACTCCGACGAGCCGCTGGACGGCGCGGGCCAACTGCTGGTCTTCCTCCGACCAGTCCGGCATCCCGATGCGCCGGATGTTGGAGAACATCGTCTCGGCCACCACCCGGTTCATGTGCTGCGGCCACGCTGCCCCGAGCACGCGCGAGCTGACCGTGGTGCCGGTCATCAGGGCTGCGCCTTCCGCGATGGCGTCCCCGATGCGCCACATGCGCAGGATGTTCTCGTAGTCGGTCTCGCGGAAGAAGTACCAGACGCTCGCCGTCGGCGGCACCACGTTGGGCTGGTCGCCGCCGTCGGTGATGACGTAGTGCGAGCGCTGCTGGATCCGCAGGTGCTCGCGGCGGAAGTTCCAGCCGATGTTCATGAGCTCGACGGCGTCCAGCGCGCTCCGGCCGCTCCACGGGTCCACCGCCCCGTGGGCCGACTCGCCCTCGAAGAGGTACTCGACCGACACCATGCCGTTGCCGCGGCTGTCGCCCCACGTCGTCGTCATGTCGCTGCTGATGTGGCTGTAGAGCACGATGTCGACATCGTCGAAGATGCCGGCCCGGACGTAGTGCGCCTTCCCGCCGAGCTGCTCCTCGGCGATTCCCGGCCAGATCATCAGGGTGCCGGGAATGCCGTCCCGCTCCATGATCGCCTTCACCGCGAGGGCCCCGGCGATGTTCACCGCCTGGCCCGAGTTGTGGCCTTCGCCGTGCCCCGGCGCGCCTTCGACGAGGGGTTCCCGCCAGGCCACGCCCGGCATCTGCGACGACTGCGGGATGCCGTCGACGTCGCTCCCGAGCGCGATCACGGGGCGCCCGGAGCCCCAGCGGGCGATCCAGCCGCTCGGTATGCCGGCCACGCCGAGCTCGATGTCGAAGCCCTCCGCGGCGAGGAGCTCCGTGATGTAGCGCTGGGTCTCGAACTCCTGGAAACCGAGCTCGGAGAAGCTGTACAGGCTGTCGATCATGCGCTGGATCAGGACGCCGCGGTCGTCGACACCGGCGATCGCTTCTTCCTTGAGCCGCTCGATCCGCGCGTCGGCCTCCGTCGCCGTGGTCCCTCGCGAGGCGGCGGGGGCGTCCTGTTGCGGCGCTGCCGCGGCCGTGACAACCGGTGCGGCTGCGAGGAGAGCTGCCGCCGCAAGAGCCGAGCTCAACTGTGTCGTGCGCACGATGGGCCTCCTCTGCGGGCGCGGCGGCGCGGCCACCGCCCTGGGTGCCTGCACTCTATCAGACCGACCACCTCGATCCCCGAGCGATGCCGATCCCGGCGAGTGCCTCCGGCACGCTCGCAGGCGCGTCGGCGAAGTGCGACCGACACATCGGGTTCGCCCGACACCGCCGCTGCACGGGCACACCCGCGGGATCCGTCCGAGACCTGGCCACGGACGGGGACCCGGGAGGGCGATTGCCTCCCGCCCAGCCGGAGTCGCGGTTACGATCCCCTCCGCGGGCAAGCGGCCGAGCCGTGCACGTCCAGCGGCCCGGCCTGCGCGGCAATGCCCTGGGCGGCATTCGCGTGCCCGAGCTGGAAGCACCGATCGCCACGCACCGGGGCGAACGAGGGGACATGCCGGTGGCGCAACCCGAGTCGCGCTTCCGGGGGGGAGTGTGGCTCGATGACGAAGGCCGGCGCCGGCAGCGCCTGATTGCCGTGGCCGAGGAAACGCGGCTCATCCTGAGCACCTTCTCGTTCCTGCTGTGGGGCACGCTCGTGATGTGGATGTGCGCGGGCTTCACGATGCTGGAGGCCGGCTCCGTGCGGACCAAGAACGCCTCCGTCGTGTGCCTCAAGAACATCGGCCTCTACGCGATCGCCGGCCTCACGTTCTACTTCGTCGGCTACTCGATCATGCATGTCGGCGTCGAGCCGGCCGGCTGGTTCGGCTCGCTTCGGTTCGGCGTCGAAGCAACGTCGGCCGAATGGGCTCTTGTCCAGGGCGATGCCGCTGCCGCGGCAACCGTCGTCGGAAGCGGACACGCATCCATGTCGCACTGGTTCTTTCAGATGGTGTTCGTGGCGTCGTCGGCGTCCATCGTCTCCGGGACCCTCGCGGAGCGGGTGCGGCTCTGGGCGTTCTTCCTGTTCGTCGTCGTGCTGACCGCTTTCGTCTACCCGTTGGTCGGCGCCTGGACCTGGGGCGGAGGATGGCTGGGCGCGTGGGGCTTCCGGGACTATGCGGGGTCTACCGTCGTGCACTCCACCGGTGGCTGGGCGGCGCTCGCGGGCGTGCTCATCGTCGGCGCGCGCCGGGGCAAGTTCGGGGCGGACGGCAGCGTCCTCGCCACGCCGCCGTCGAACGTCCCGGCGGTCACGCTAGGGGTCTTCATCATCTGGCTGGGATTCCTCGGCTTCAACGCCGGCTCGCGGCTGTCCCTGGCCGGTGCCGCCGACGCCGTTGCCGTCACCCTGGTCGTGGTCAACACCAACCTCGCCTCGGCCGCGGGGGTGCTGGCCGCCCTCGCCCTGTCGCGGTATGCGCTCGGCCGGACCGACCTGCGCGCCGGACTGAACGGCGCCATCGCCGGTCTGGTGTCGATCGCCGCCGGCCCCGAACTCGTCAATCACCTGTGGGCGTGTCTGATCGGGGCGGTCGGCGGCGCCGTCTGCACCTTCGGCATGCGGTTCCTGGAGCGGCTTCGGATCGACGACGAGGTCGGGGCGATCCCGGCGCACCTCGGCGGCGGCGTCTGGGGCTCGCTCGCGGTCTGCATCGCCGCAGGCGGCCATCCGGGCGTGCAGGCAATCGGGATCGCCGCTGTCGCCGCCTTCGTATTCTCAACCTCCCTCTGCGTGTGGTGGCTCATCGACAAGGCCATGGGCGCGCGCATCTCGGCGCAAGTCGAGAAGCTCGGACAGGACGCCACGGAGCTCCGCATCGAGTCCTTTCCCGAGTTCATCCTGGCGCCGGATCCGGCATTGCCGGCGGATGTCGTCGCGCCTTCCCGCAGCTCCTCTTCGGCGACGATTCGGAAGTAACACGGCGCCCTGGCGCTCCGTCGCGGCCGGCAGTGCTTCCGAGGTCGCGCACACAGGGCAGCCGAGGGCACCTTGAGCCAGGAGATCAAGATTCTGTAGACTCACCACCCAATATTGAGTAGAGTGGCTACAGAACGATGAGTCCGACCCCCGACCGCATCGAGCTCCTCTACGGCACCCTCGACCTGCTGATCCTGCGCACGCTCGTCTACGGTCCGGCGCTCGGCCACGCCAGCGCCA
>JAPOVI010000403.1 GCA_026708265.1 Acidobacteriota bacterium | reverse complement strand
GCGCCATCACCAGCGCGCCGCCTCCGCTCCGATCGCCGACAACCGCCGCCCGGGGCCGCGGCCCCCTCGGCCGCCGCGTCCGAGCCGTCGCCGTCGCCGTCCGCCGCCGACGCCGCGGAGATGGGCAGCTCGAACCCGATCAGCAGCCGGGTCCCCGCCGGCCGCGCCGCGAGGCGGCGGGCCGCCACCTCGGCGGTGTCCCGGACGACCTCCTCGCCGCATCCGCGGCAGATCGTGCGCCCGACCCGCGCGAACAGCAGGCGCAGGTAGTCGTGCACCTCGGTCGTCGTGCCGACGGTGGAGCGCGGATTGCGGACGCTGTTCTTCTGGCGGATCGCGATCGCGGGGCAGATGCCGTCGATGCGGTCGACGTCCGGCTTCTCCATCCGCTCGAGGAACTGCCGGGCGTAGGCCGACAGCGACTCGACGTAGCGGCGCTGCCCCTCGGCGTACACCGTGTCGAACGCCAGCGAGGACTTCCCCGAGCCGCTGACACCGGTGACGACGATGATCTGCCGTTTCGGGAGCGTCAGATCGATGTTCTGCAGATTGTGCGTGCGAGCGCCCCGAATGGCGATGCGTCCGTCCGCCGGCTGGCTGGTCCGTTGCGGCATGCGAGTGGAGGCGACCGGGCATGGCGGCCCGCGCCGCGTCTCGGACTCCTCCGTGCGCCCAGCGGAAGCGTACGCCCCGCGGACGTACCCCGCGGCGAGCCCAACAGAACATCATAGAGCCGCACCCGGCGCCCGGCAACCGCCGCACGGCGGTGCAACGTCGAGCCGCCGCAGCAGTAGCGCCTGGGCGAGAGGCGGGGCGCGCGGTTCGGCGCTGCCGCCGCTCCCGGGGCCCGGAGCCGCGGCGGCTCGCCAACCGCGCGTTCGTCTGCAGATGGTCCGTGCCGGCCGGTCTGCGGTACGCTGTGCTCCGCGCGCCGGGGACGCACCCGGCGGCAGCCGCACCGAGCCGCCGCGCCCGGTCGGGAGGTGCGCAGGAGGAGAGAGTCATGCACATCGACAAGCGTTGGGGCGTCGCCCTGCTGGCGACGGTGTTCGCCGGCGGCATCGTCCTCGGGCAGTCGCTCGGCGGCCCCGCCCGCGCCCAGTCCGGCGGATCGGTCTTCGAGCTCCGCACCTACACCGCCAACGACGGCAAGATGGACGGCCTGCTCGACGAGTTCCGCGGCTACGCCGCCCGCATCTTCGAGCGCCACGGCATGGAGAACGTCGGCTACTGGGTCCCGACCGACGCCCCGCGCTCCGAGGACACCCTGATCTACATCCTGCGGCACGACAGCCGGGAGGCCGCCCAGCAGAGCTGGAGCGCGTTCATCGAGGACCCGGAGTGGCGCGCCGCGTACGAGGAGCTCAACGCCGACGGCCGCCTCGCCGCCGCGGTGGAGTCGATGTTCCTGGAGGCCACCGACTTCTCGCCGATGCAGTAGTCGCGCGCCGGCGCCGGCCGGCGATACCGGATACAATGGAGCCGTTGCGGTTGGCTGGGCTCGCGTGACGGCGCGTGCCAGGCCGACCGCACGTCCTGCCAGTTTTCCGGGGCCGCTCGCTCCGGGACGGTGCCGGCGTAGCTCAGTTGGTAGAGCAGCTGATTCGTAATCAGCAGGTCAGCGGTTCGAGTCCGCTCGCCGGCTCCAATAGAATCAATAACTTACAGGGATCCTGGATCGGACGCAGCCCGCGCGTGTCAGCACTATGTCAGCACGCCGCGCGCAGGCTGCATCCGCGGCGCCCGGGCCCAAGACGGTGGCTGGCAGACTGATCCGTAGTACGATTCTCAACCGGGAGGAACCGCCAAATGCCGGCCAGTGAATCGGCGACCTCGCAATCGGACCCCAAGCGGACGCCTGACCTAGACACGCTGACCCAGCGGTTGCAGGCGACCGAGATGATGCTCATGCTCCTCGCGTGCAACGTACCACAGCCCAACGGATTCCTGAATGCGCTAGAGACGCTCCTCAAAGCTGTGAAGTCCTCCGAATCCAGCCCTCCAAAGGAGCGCGCCGAGTACATAGCGGCCGTCGAACGTACGAAGGACTTTGTCACAACAGTCCAGGAACTGCGCGCCGAACGCCATGCTCAATGAAGAGTTACAGCAGGCGCTGCTCCGACAACTCGCTGACGCAGGCAGCGACGTCGGACCGCCGGCCCGTGAAGACCTCGGAGTGCTTGGGCGCCTGTTCGGGGCACGCTACGCCAGTACCAACATCGCCGGCTTTACAGTCTTTGTGTTGCTGCTGTTGCTACTGCTGATGGTGGGTGTTGGCGCGTTCGCGAAGGTCTCACTCCCCTTTGAGCGCGAACTAGTCACCGGCAGCTTCAGCGGAATCACCCTCGCGTTGGGCTATCTCTTCGGATCCAGAGGCCGGCTGTAGGCGCGTCGTCGACGCGTCGATCAGTCCGCCGCCACTTCCAGCCCTGGACCTAGACGCCAACGCGCCGCCTCGCGTTCGGGCGCCCATCCCACGGAGCAGTCAGCCGAGCAGGAACGGCTTGCCGGCGGCGAGCAGGAACGGCGCGCCGTCGCTGAGCAGGAACGGGGGTGTGATCGCGGGTTCGCCCCCGGCGCGGACACCGTGGCGGCTCTTGACGCTGAAGTCGACGTCCTGAGCCGGGGGTGGCTGGTTGGATGCCCTGGGGCCGATCAGCCCACTGGCGATACCCACGACACCGAGCGCGCTGGTTTCGACGAATCTGCGTCTCGACACGTGCTCTTGCTGGTCGAGCCGGTCGTTGACCGCCTTGATGTCGGCGCGGATCCGCTTCTCGGATTCCGTGACCGCCAAACGAGCCTTCCGCTTCGGGCGACGGTTTCGGCGGGCCATCCAAGCAGCGTAGCATGACGGACCTCAACCGCCGCATCGCGTCGAGCCAACCGTATCGCGGGCCCGCATCCCGCGTGCCCGCCGGAGCGCCGCGATCTGGGTTTCGCCGGACCATGGCCGCGATCTCCGGGCCGAACTCCTCGTCGAGCGAGGGCCGTCATCCGCGGCCTTCGCCCGTTGGTCCCGGGTGTCAGGACGCAGCCCGGCCGGACGTGCAGCATCAGCCGGTCAGCGGTTCGAGTCCGCTCGCCGGCTCCAACGTTCAAGGCAAAGGGCATGTGCCGACGGTGGATTCAGCCGCCGCGCCAGCCGACGCTTGCCGCCCATTCGTCCCGCGCTTTCGCGTACGCCCGATGAGCTGCCGGCGGCCGCTCTCCCTCGGCCGCCGCTCGGCTGCGCGCCTTCTCGATCTGTTCCTCCAGCGGGGGGAGGCCGGCGGCGAGTCGGCGCTCGGCCAGCCCCTGCGGGTCCTCCACCGCGCCGGGAGAGAGATTCCCCTCGGCGTCCCAATCGAGCTGGGTCCCGTAGCGCTGGGGCCGGCCCTCGAAGAACCGGATCCGGTCCTCGAGCATTGCCGCGTGGGCCGGGTCGGCCCTTCCCTCCCGCGCGGCCGCCTCGAGGAGGGGCGACGCGCTTCGGAGCAGGTCGGGCTCGGCGATCGCATGTTGCAGAATCAGCCAGGCGGCCTCTGCCCCGTCAGGACCGACGAGGTCCGTCCCCGGCCATCCGACGGACTCGATCACCCGCCGTAGGCGTTGCGCGTTTCGTGCGTGGACGCGGGCCATCCGAGGCTCGTAGCCGGTGTCGAACAGGTCGCCCGAGGCGGCGAGCTCGGCCCGCGTGACGCGG
>JAPOVI010000158.1 GCA_026708265.1 Acidobacteriota bacterium | reverse complement strand
ATGCGGTTCACCGCTGCACGGACGAGTTGCCACTCGGGCACGAGCAGCGCCTTCTGCGTGTGCAGACGGTTCTCGGCCTGGTCGAAGACTACCGATGCGGAGCTGTCCATCACCGAGTCGGTCACTTCCTCGCCGCGATGCGCCGGCAGGCAGTGCAGGAAACAGGCGTCCGGCTTGGCGTGGGCCATGAGTGCGTCGTTGACCTGATACGGGGCAAACAGCCGGCGGCGCACGGCGACCTCGGCCTCGCGGCCCATCGAGGTCCACACGTCGGTGTAGACGGCGTCTGCCGCCCGCACCGCTGCCACGGGGTCGCGGAACCGGGTCAGTTCGGCACCGTGGCGTGCGATGCGCTCGATGTCGGAGTCGACCCCCGGCGGGAGGTCGAAACCGTCCGGCGACGCCACCCTCACGTGGATGCCCAGCATCACCGCGGCCTGTGCGAACGAGGTGGCCACGTTGTTGCCGTCGCCAACGAAGGCCACGGTACGTCCGCGCGGATCGCCCCAGCGTTCCAGGAGCGTCAGGCAGTCGGCCAGCGCCTGACAAGGGTGCTCCTCGTTGCTGAGCGCGTTGATGACACGGAACGAGGTAGTCGCCAGCGCGAGATCGCGCAGCCGCGACTGCTCGTAGGTCCGGACCACGGCTCCGGCCACCCAGCGCTCGAGGCTGCGGCCGACGTCGGCGAGCGACTCCCGCTTCCCGAGCGCGACGTCCGCCGCCGGATCGATGTAGTTTCCGCCCAGCTCCCGGATGGCGATTTCGAAGGTCGAGCGCGTACGGAGCGAGGGCTTCTCGAACAGCAGTGCGATGTAGGTGCCCTGCAGCGCCGCCGATGTCGGCGCTTCCTTGCCCAGCGGCCGTTCGCGCTTCAGGGCGGCCGACAGCGCCAGGCTGTGCTCCAGGTCGGCCGGCTCGAAATCGAGGACCGACAGAAAGCAGCGGCCCTCGAGATTGCCGGCGCCGTGCGGCGCCGGGGTGGTCGACGCCGCGGGATGGTGGGTGATCACTGTCCCTGCTTCAGGTGCGGTAGTCCGCGTTGATGTGCACGTACTCGGCGCTGAAATCGCAGGTCCACATGGTGGCCGCGCCGGCGCCGCCGACGCCCAGATCGACGCTGACCTCGACTTCGTGTCCCTGCAGGTGAGCAGCCGCCTCACGCTCCCGCTCGACGAAGATCGTCCTGCCGTCGTAGAGCGTGACCCGGCCGATCCGCACCACGGTCCGATCCGGATCGAACGCGACGCCGGCCCGCCCGGCGACCGCCACCAGCCGACCCCAGTTCGGATCGCCCCCGTAGAGGGCGGTCTTGACGAGTGGCGAGTTGGCGATGAGCCGCGCCGTCCGCCGGGCGTCGTCTTCCGTTTCGGCGCCGGTGACCCGCACGGTCACCAGCTTGGTGGCGCCTTCGCCGCCGCGCACGATCTCGCGGGCAAGCACCGTGCACAGCTCGTGGAGACCGGCCACGAACGATGCATAGGTCGCTTCGCCGATGGCGACCCCGCTGGCCCCGTTGGCCAGCATGAAGACGGTGTCGTTGGTCGACGGCTCGCCGTCCACGGTGATCGCGTTGAACGTGTCGCGCGCCACCTCGCGCAGGGCGCGGTCGAGGGTCGCGGGATCGACGGCGGCATCGGTGGTCAGGAAACCGAGCATCGTCGCCAGGTTCGGCTCGATCATCCCGGCGCCCTTGACCATCCCGCCGATAGAGAAGCGTCCTGCCGGCGTCGTGACGTGGACCGCGGCCTCCTTGTGGGAGATATCGGTCGTCATGATCGCCTGGGCCGCAGCCAGGTGTGCCTCGCGGCTCAGGTGCCGCGCCGCCTCGTTGAGGCCGGCGACCACCTTGGCGGTGTCCAGCCGCATGCCGATGACGCCGGTCGATGCGATCAGGACGTGCTCCGGGTTGCAGCCGATCGCGGCGGCGGTGGCGGCGGCCATCGCCCGCGCCGCCTGCGTCCCCTCGGCGCCGGTGCAGGCGTTGGCGCACTTGCTGTTGACGGCAATGACCCGGGCATGGCCGCCGGAGCTCGCGAGCTGCTCGCGCGACACCACGACCGGTGCCGCCACCGCACGGTTGGTGGTGAAGAGTCCGGCCGCGCTCGCCACGTCGTCGGAGACGACGAGGGCGAGGTCGAGCCCGGTCGGCTTGAGCCCGCAGGCGACGCCGGCCGCGCGATAGCCGCCCGCCGCCGTGATCCCGCCGTACGCCGCGGTGATGGCCGGCGCGGTCATCTCCAGGCTCCTGCCGTCCGCTTCAGGTCGAGCACGACGGCGTACTGTCGGCAGCGGCGGAAGAGATCGCAGGTCTGACAGTCGGCCGCGATCTTTGCCGGTACCCATGGGTGCGGCACGATGGAGAATCCGGTGCGCACGAACGGCCGCGCCTGGTGCGTGAAGGCGCAGAGCCGGGGAAAGCCCTGCGACACCGCCTCGGCGATCAGCGCACGGAGCAACCGCCGCCCGACGCCTGCCCCGCGCTGCGGCCCGTCGACGACGAGCGACCGTATTTCGGCGACGGTGGGGCTCAGCCGGGCCAGCTCGCCGCAGCCGACGACGTGGTCGTCGTCGGCGGCGACCAGAAAGCGCGGCACGTGGAGCTCCACTTCGCCGAGGGGACGGGCGAGCAGGTGACCGGAGACGAGATTCTCGGTGATGAGCTGATACACGCGTCCGGCGTCCGCGGCGGTCGCGGGGCGGATCGCCATCCTCGGCGCCGGTGTCGGAGAGGAGGCGATTGCGATCTGGATCGAAGTGGCCATGATTCGCGAGTCCGTCACTTCACGCCGCGGGTAGCGCGGCGCCGGCGTCGTCGAGCGCCAGGCGCAGGCGTCGCAGTCCGTCATCGATATCGTCGTCGGAGATGTTGAGCGGCGGCAGCAGCCGGACCACGGTGCCGGCGGTGCGGTTGATCACCAGTCCACGGGCAATCGCGCAGTCCACGGCCCGGTCCGCGACCGGCGGGTCGACCTCGATGCCCCACATGAGTCCGTCGCCGCGCACCTCGTGAATGGCTTCGCTTTCTGCAACCAGCGCCTCGAGTCCGTGTCGGAACCGGCGCCCGGCGGCCGCCACCCGTTCGAGCAGGCCGTCCTCGAGCGCCTCGAGGAAGACCAGCGCGGCGCGGCATGCCAGCAGATTCCCGCCATAGGTGCTGCCGTGATCGCCGTACGCCACTGCCGCGGCCACCGCCTCGCTCATGAGCGCCGCGGCGACGGGAAAACCGCCACCGAGTGACTTGCCGACGGAGATCAGGTCGGGGGTCAATCCGAGGGCTGCACTGTGGAACGGATGTCCGGTGCGGCCGAGACCACATTGGATCTCGTCGGCGATCAGCAGCGTTCCGGTTGCCGCGCAGGCCTCGCCAATCGCCGCCGCGGCGGCTCGCGGAAGCGGCCGTATCCCGCCTTCGCCCTGTATCGGCTCGACGATGACGGCCGCGGTCCGATCGGTGACCGCGTCGCGCACACCGCCCGGATCGGTCGGGGAGACGAACCGGATGCCGGGCAGCAGCGGTGCGAAGGGGGTCCGGTACGGTTCGCCCGCTGTCACGGACAGCGAGCCGAACGTCCGGCCGTGGAAGGCTCCCTCGAACGCGACGATCTCGTGGCGGTCGTCCGTCCCCCGCGTCCGCCAGTAGCGGCGCGCGAACTTCAGGCACGCTTCGACCGCCTCGGTCCCGCTGTTGCCC
>JAPOVI010000276.1 GCA_026708265.1 Acidobacteriota bacterium | reverse complement strand
TCCCGAATCCGTTACCGTGCTCGCGGTGGCCGCCCTGGCGGACCGCGACTTCCCGGCCGCGCTGCGGCTGTGGCGGCAACTCCGCAACGGTTTCGATCCGAGTGCGCGCCGGTGGGATTGATCTCGACAATCTCGCGCCGAGGTGCGTCCCTGCCAGGTCGGGATTGCCACTGCAGAGCGCGCTCACCGGAGGATCCGGGCTCGTAATACGCCGTACCGTCCTGAACGATGTGCGGAACGCGGTGGACGCCATCGAGAACTTCCCGAGCGCCTGATGTCGCGAAGTTGCTTTGCCGACACCGTCTCGCCGGTTCGCCGGGCCCGCCTTCGCGTTGAGAAAATGTGGGCCGCCGCCCCAGGTTTTCGTCGCCTGCGGCTTTGCGCAGCCTGCCAACCGGCCGCGGCGGTTGGCCACACCTGGCTCTTGACTGCAACCGCCCCTGCATCTGTGTCCGGCCGGCCTGTCGCAGCGTCAGCGGCTCGTCGTATCCCGGTCCGCCAAGCGTCGCAACGCCTCCTCGATAGTCGCCAGCCGGCTCCCCAGGATCGCGATCGCGTCGAGCGTCTCTCGGTGACTTCTCCAGACGTACGCCACGAGGATCACCAGCAGGACGACGATAAAGAGGTCGTTGTTCATGGCGACGTTTCCAGGTCAGCGACTCGGGCCGGAGACGGTTCGGCCTGAACCCGCGCAACGGCGCCAGGCACCCCTGCCCCCTGCGCTCCGGCACCGACGACCACCCTGGATGCTGCATGCAGGGGTCTCTCGGCAGTCGGACACGACAGTGTCGGTCTTCCCAGTTCCCCCCCCGCTCGCCGTCGGGTCGCTCACCCGAGCGCGACCTCGAGCCCGTCGAGCAAAGAGCGCCGCTGCTGGAAGCCTGGACAGACGGACTGGCGACCGTCTTCCCCCGCGCCCTGGCCGCCGATGTCCCCGGCGAGCGCCCGGACGGCCGGTTCGGGGGAATCCCATGTGCGGATCCCTCCAATTCCATGCCCCCACGTGAGCCGGTCGTCGGTCGCGATGACGTCGAGACTTGCGCTGGTGGTCGATGTCGGCGGGGCTGGAGCGGGCGGCCGTCTGCGGCGCAGCCCGGCGCTGAGTGCCGAGCAGCATCCAGCGGCACCCCGACGATGCATGCAGGACCGCGAGAGCACAAGCGGCGCTGGCAGCCGGCAGGGGTACGACCTGTTGTCGGGTCTGCCCTGCATACACGCGTACCCGCTGTCCGGCGACGAGGGAAGACCGCAGGCGGCGTACCCGCTGTCCGGCGACGAGGGAAGACCGTTTGTCGGGCCTGCCCTGCATTATACGCGACGTGGACGGCGATGGGCGAGGTACGGCACCGCAGGCGACGTGGACGGCGATGGGACGAGGTACGACCGGTTTGTCGGGCCTGCCCTGCATACACGCGTACCGGCTGCCCCCGCGACCACAGCGGGGCGCGGAGCGCCGCGTCGCTGCTCCCTCTCTCTCGGCGAACCTGGGCGGCGACTGGCGCCCGGTCGTGTGCCGTGGATGCGGGTGTCGATCCCGTGACACCAGCCGCACATGACAGATGTGCGCGCTGGCGCAACCCTCACCCGACCCCACACCGCGAGGTCGACGACGAGACCAGGACAGACGGAGCACGGGTGGACCGAGCACCGCCTCCGAGACGTGGACGCCCGCGCCGAGAAACGAGCCGGAGCGCAGACGCGCTCGCAGACCATCGTCGTCGAACCGCCAGGGACTTCCGAGGCCGAGTGGAGCGTCCGGGTCATGATGCCGGCGCTCGAGTACCACGGCCGCGAGCCCCTGCCGAGTATCTGCGGGCGGGCGTGACGCCCGACCCAATCGAGGGTTTGCGAGAGGGTTGCGCCGCGGAAAGACCGGCCGCAAGATGACCGCGGCGCTGGACCAGTTCGTCGCACGCGCCGCTGCCGGTCGCCCGGCGCGGGTAACCGGAGCACACCGCGGCGCTCCGAATGCGGCAAGGTACGACCCCTTGTCGGGCCTGCCTCGCATACCGGCGTACCGCCCGCCCCGCGACCACGACTGGCCGATGAGCGCCGCGTCGCTGCTCGGCGGACCTGGCGGCAACTGGCGCCTGGTCGCTGCCGCGGATGCCGACAACCCGATCCGGGCCGGTTCCGACAACCTCCCACCGCTTCCTCAACGACGTCGAACCGGAGCACTGACCCACCGATCGGTACGCCGGCCATCCGAGCGAGGGCCACGCCGCGGACCGGCCGCATTCGGATTCTGGTACTCCCCGCGCGGAATCAACCCCGCGCGGCGCCGCTGGCGCACCTGCTCGACGAACAGCGGGAAGCCGAGCGCAACGCACTCGCGAAGAATCCACGAGCGGGCCATGTTGAACTCGGCCACCGCCAGGTCGAGCTGCTCGAGCTGGCGCGTCGAGACCCGCAGCTTCAGTGTCCGATCCAACGCTTCAACGTCCGGTTCCCGGATGGGAGACAACGGCACAATCCACCTCCTCTCCGCATGCGCCGGGAGCACCCGCCAGACGGGACATGGTCCTCCCCGCGCACGGATACGCCAGCCTCTACTCCGGCGGCTGCGACGGGTCCGCAACCGCTTCGACCCGCGGCTTGCCGGACACCTGAGCGAGCGCGTGGGCCACGACGTCCTTGATGTCATCGGGCGCCACGCCGAGCACCAGGGCGCGCAGGCGAAGAGCCGCCTCGAGCTCCGCCTTGCGCATCCAGGGCTGCGCCGCACGCGCATCGCGCCCGTAGTGCAGCAACAGGGAAACTGCCCGGTCCGGATCCAGCACCCTTCGCCGAGGGCCACGCCCCGGGCGCTTCCGCGTCCCCGGCTCGCGGCACAGCCGCGCCGCGCCGGCGCCGGCCTCCTCCACCAGCCGCAGGCCCCGCAGCCGTTGCAGCGCCTCGACGGCGGCCGGCATGCCCTCGGCAACCGCCAGGCGCACGACCTCGGAACGATTGGAGCCATACCGATCAGCCAACGAGTCGCAGGCCTTGACGGCCGCCGGCGGCAGGAACACCACCACGCGCTTCATCTGCATGAGAACCTCCAGACAGACCGCGGTCAGGATCGGCCCGAACCCACAACACAGTGCACGGCCGGCCGAAAACAGCGCACTGATCGCGCAAAATCCGAGTCCGGCGAAAACCCCGAAAACCGAACCGGGGTCAAGATTGCGTTCGTTGGTGGGGCCTGGTTGTAGGCGCCCAGGATGCCGGTGACCACCCGCGTCAGCTTCACGTTGGCCTCCTCCAGCGGCCGTCAGGTTTCCCGACCGGCTGCCGGGGACCGCCGGACGTCTGGACGGGCATCGCCGCCATCTGCACGCGGTCAGGTTTCGCCGCGCCGGAAACCTGCCAGCTGACCGTCACGTTTCCCGACCGGCTGCCGGGGACCGCCGGGCGGGTTGGCAGGCATCAGCGCCGCCAGACGCGCGTCGGTCCCCGGCGCCGTCAGCCGACGCTCGGCCGCCTGCCGGAAGACGAGGCGCCAAGCCCGCTGGCCGGCGTTCGCCGACCTGACGGAAACTGCCCGCCTCGGGGCATACGCGATAGTCGACGTCGATATCGACTACGAGGTGATCACCAGGCGCGGGTCGATGCCGGTCTCGATCACCGGCACGGCGGTCAGCGTCGGACCAGGGACAGGAGCCGACGCGGTCCCTGCACGCCATGGAGAGCTACCCCGGCGCCGAGCGGCACGCTGTGGCGAACGTACC
>JAPOVI010000429.1 GCA_026708265.1 Acidobacteriota bacterium | reverse complement strand
CCTTTTTCGGCTTGTCGTAGCGTTTCTTCGTGTCGTAGCGCCCGCGCCCCTGGGTGGCGCCGACAAGGGTCCAGCCGGACGCCCGGTAGACGGCGCCGGTGTAACGCGGGGTCTCGACGAAGGTCTCGATCAGCACCGGGGTGGTGTGGTAACGCCCGGTCCAGTCACCGGGCAGGCGCTGGCGCACCAGGGCGAGGATGTGCGAGCCGAGGTTGGGGATCTTGATCCACGGCAGGATCAGGAAGCGCGGGTTGTCGACGACCAGCCGCAGGTTCTTCTCGCGCATCTGCCGCGACCAGCCGATGAAGTCATCGCGCGGGGCGAGCTTCCAGGCGGCGGTGGAGAAGCCGAGCATGGCCAGCGGCGTGCCGTCGTTTGCGTGTACGGCGTAGCGCATCTGGGCGCCGACGAGCGTCGTGTAGCCGAGGTAGTGGTAGCGGGCAACGTACTCGTTCCAGAGCCTGCCCCACCGCTCGCGGCGCTTGACGATGCGCATCCGTAACGGGCGGACCTCGTCCAGCGCGGTCGGCGGCGGGAGCAGGGGCGGCTCGGTGTCCGCCCCGAACGCGACCGGCCCCCGGCGGCCCTGGCGCCACTTCGGCGGCGGCAGTTCGATGCGCCCGTCGTTGTGCATGGCCAGCATCACCACGCGGGCCATCATGTCCTTCAGCCCGCCGTCCGGCCGGGTCCAGCCGATGCGGCGGCAGAACTCCCTGGACAGGGCGTGGCGGCTCATCGCCGGCGGGCCGGCGATCAGTTCCCGCAGCAGCGCCATCTCCGCGCTCGTGAAGTCGCGCCCGTGGTAGCGGCACTCGACGCTATCGGTCACGTCGGCGCGGCCAGTTCGAGCCGGCGCGCCGGTTCCATCGACCAGGGCAGCCAGGGGGCGAGATCCTCCGGCGGCCGGCCGCCGTTGTGTGCACACGCCCCAAGCCACGCCTCAAGCCAGCGCAGCACGTCGATGCCGTTCAGGGTCAGGGTGGCGACCGTCGAGTACATGAGTGCCGCGAGGTCCGCGCCGGTCACGGAGTCGGAGCCGAACGACAGGCGCCGCCCGATCACCGGCCCGCGGAGAAGCCTCTCGGTCAGGTTGTTGTCCATCGGAACCCGCGGCCGGTCGACGAACACACTCAGCCCCTCGCGGTGGTTGAGCAAGGAGCGCAGCGCCCGGCCTTCCCGGGCATCGTCAGGCAGCCCGGCGAGTTGCCGTGCGGCGCGTTCGAACAGACTGTCGAGGGCGGCCACAAGCGCGGCCTGCGCCTTGTCGAACTCGGCGCTCTGGGACGCAAGCGCGGGATCGTAATGAGAGAGCCTGACCTTGTTCAGGCGGAAGATCGCGGCGATCCGTTCCAGCCAGGCCCGGCACCAGGCGGCCAGATGGGGCTGCCCGGCCGCGCACTCGATGACGTCTCGCCTCTGATGGGCCCAACACCACGCCAGAACGATCAGCCCGCCCAGCAGGCGCTCCAGCTTCTTGTAGGCGCTGTAGCGGTCGCAGACGACCACCGTGCCGGCGACAAGCTCGCCGAACAGCCGCAGCGCCGCCTCGGCGCTACGCGAGGGGTCGATGTGGAAGCAGGCCGAGTCCTCGGTGACCGAGGCCCACAGCCAGGCGCGGCCCGACCGGCCTTCGCCGCGCAGTTCCTGCACCCGCCAGCCGGTCTCGTCGGCCTGGCGCAGGGCGGCTTCGTTCTGGTGTGTGCGGATCGCCTCGGCGAGCGGCTTGAACAGCGGCACGAAGCGCGGGGCGCTGTCGGCCAGCGTGCCGGGCGCCACCGGTAGCCGCTGGTCGCCCAGCCAGGCCGAGACGCGATGCAGCGGGCGTCGGCACGCGAAGTGCTCGTAGAGCACCCGCGACCAAACGCTCACGCCGAAGGCGGTGTTCGGGAACAGTCTCGGCACCGGCGGCGCCGAGACCTCGACCGGCGAACAGGCGCAGTCGCAGCTGCGCCGCCAGCGCGGCCGCCGGATCACCCGGCGGTGCGCGCGCACCTCGATCTCGAGCAGCGACGACTCGTCGGCGCCGTTGCCCACGTAGCGCTTCCCGCAACTGGCGCAGCTACGCGCTTCGGCCGGCGGGTCGAGCACCTCGACCCGCTCCTCAAGACCGGGACGCGGCGTGCGGCCGTGAACCGGTGCGCCCGGCTGCTGGCCGCGGCGGCGGCCCGTGCCCGGCGTCTCCAGCTTCTCGCTGCGCCGCCCGTAGAGGGTCTTCGACAGCACCGCCGCGTTCGAGCGCAGCTTCGCAAGCTCCGCTTCCAGCGTCCCGACCCGGCCCTGCGACGCCTTCGCCCGCCGCCGCAGCCGGGCGTTCTCTTTCCTCAGCGCGTTGAGCGAACTCTTCTGATAACGCGACCGGCGCAGGGCCTTGCGCAACTCCGAGTCCCGGGCGACCGGCGAGAGCAAACGCGCCTTGTCGATCCAGCGCACCAGGCGCTCCTTCAGCCGGTCGTTGAGCTTCCTGGATGTCGTCAGTTCGCGGCGCAGTTGCCGGCACTCTCCGGTCAGCGATGCGAGTCGGTGCTGCTGGTCGCGCAGGAACCTCGTGCGGTCATAGGCCTGAACGGCGTCGTACAGCAGCCGGCGCAGCGACCCGTTGTCGAGCTGCTCCTTGTACAGGGCCTTGTTCAGTTGGCGGATCTTGCGCGCCTGGGCCGCCGCGCCCGGCACCTCCTTGCGCAGCCGCTCAACCTCGATGCGCAACGACACGATCGTGCTGCGCCGGCTCGGGTCGACGCCGGCCGCCTCGAGCAACCGGGTCAGGCGCGCCACCTCGGACTGAAGAAACAGGGCGCCCTTCGCGACGCGGCGCACACGCCCGGTCTCCTCCACCGCCTCCAGACGCTTGCGGCGGGCCGCCCGGAACAGCCCCTTGTAAGAAGCCGCCTCGCTGCGGGCGGCCACCTCCGCCCGCTTCAGCTCCTCTGCACGTGCTTCGGCAGCTTCGGCCCGCTGGAGCGTCTCTTCGTAGAGCAGCCGCCAGTCCGTGTCGGTGGCAGGGGCGACTTCCTTGTCCCGATGCGCCATGGCGCTTCACCATAGCGCACCACGGAAACCGTTACCAGCCCCAAAAGCTATCCGTCACGGGACGACCGAACGCTTACCCGTGACGTAAGCGTTCGGTCGTCCCGTGACGGAGCGGGATTCTAGCGGATTCTAGCGGTTGAGGATGCGCTTCCAGTCCTTGCGCAGGGGTCGCAGCCAGATGTCCTTTTTCGGCTTGTCGTAGCGTTTCTTCGTGTCGTAGCGCCCGCGCCCCTGGGTCGCACCGACATGCGTCCAGCCGGAGGCGCGGTAGACGGCGCCGGTGTAGCGCGGCGTCTCGACGAAGGTCTCGATCAGCACGGGGGTGGTGTTGTAGCGCGCCGTCCAGTCCAGCGGCAGCTGGCGGCGGACGATGGCGAGGATGTGCGAGCCGAGGTTGGGGATGTGGATCCAGGGCAGGATCAGGAAGCGCGGGTTGTCGACCACGCGCGGCAGGTTCTTCTCTCGCAGTTCCGGCGTCCAGCCGATGAAGCGGTCGCGGGGGGCGAGCCTCCAGGCGGCGGTGGAGAAGCCGAGCATGGCGAGCGGCGTGCCGTCGTGGGCGTGCACGGTGTAGCGCATCTGCGCGCCGACCAGGGTCTTGTAGCCGAGAGAGTGGTAGCGCGCCACGTCGGACATGCACTATGTCAAGAGCGATCTCTTCCAAGTGTATGCCCTGCGTGACGCGCAGTAT
>JAPOVI010000096.1 GCA_026708265.1 Acidobacteriota bacterium | reverse complement strand
ATGAGCGGGCCATCGAGCGCCTGTGCGGTGTCGCTGCCGCCGGGCTCATCCAGACGGTTCTGGGGATCGGCAACGGCGATGAGGAGGTCGACTCGGCGACGCGGGCTCAAGCGGCGGAGGAGATCCTGACCGTGGTCCGGGCCGCGGTGGCGCCGCCCGGTTGGGACCCCGAGGAGTGGGCTGTCTTCACCGGCAAGCTGAGCCCCCAGGTCGTGGAGGCCCGCCGGGAAGTACCCCGCTTGAAGGTCAGCACGGCGGCTCCGGACCTGCTCAGCAGCGACTTCGATGAGACGTCGCTCAGTGCTGACGCCGTCGAGCTCGAGCGGCACGGGCAGGCGGTAGCGGCTCGGGCGCGGGCCGTCGCCCGGTGCATCGGTCTACCTCCAGCCTTGACTGACGTGGTGGAGCATGCCGGCAGGCTGCACGATATCGGCAAGGCCGACCGGCGCTTCCAGCGATGGCTCGATCCCGACGCCGAATCGGGCGTGCTCGTCGCGAAGTCGAGGGCGCCGCGGCACCGGTGGGAGGCGATGCGCGGCGACGCCCGGTGGCCTCGGGGCGGTCGCCACGAGGACCTGTCGGCTCGGCTGGTGCGTGCTTGGCTGGAACACGGCGCCGGCTGGGGTGAGCCCTTTCAACGGGAGCTCCTGCTCCACCTGGTGATCAGTCACCACGGGAAGGGCCGGCCGCTCGTTCCGCCGGTCACCGACGGCACGACGGAGACTGTGTCCGTGGAGGTGGCAGGTGTGTCCCTCGAAGTGCCTGCCGACCTCGGCATCGTCGATTGGCAGCAGCCGGCCCGCTTCAGACGGCTCAGCGACCGGTTCGGCCCGTGGGGCTTGGCCCTACTCGAAGCGATCATGATCCGTTCGGACCATGCGGTCTCCGCCGGGAAGGATACGATGCTGGACGCGCAGCCATGACCCGGGTGAAGTGTCCTGGGTTGCCCGGCGTCTGGATCAACGGTTGGCTCGCGGCGGTGGGGGCCACGGTCCTCGATGCCCGGGTCCGGCTGCACTGGACAACGGACGGCGTGCCCCTGGCGGTGCTCTCGGCCCCGGAGAGCGACCCCCTCGCTGCCCTGGTCGAGTCATGGCCGGACGCGGCACTGCTCTCCAGCCTGCCGATCGCCGAGAGCTGGAGGGGCACCGGCGACATCCGACGGAAGGTGCCGGTCGAGGCGTTCGCTGCGCGAGCACGAGCTGCACGGGGTCACCCGTATGCCTGGACGCTGTCATCAACGATGACCGACCTGTGCGTCGACGAGCACGGCGAGGTCGCGCACGCGCCTTTCGATCCCGCCGGTCCGGGGACGATCAAGTGGCTGCACCATCGGCTCACGAAGGTCAACGAGCACGTGGAGCCCACGGTCGCTCGGATCGGTGATTCGCTCGCAGGCCAAGCCGTGCGGGTGAAGGACAATGGATTGGGGTTCGACCAGACCAGGCTCGGCTCGCAGGCTGACGAGGCCTCGATCTGGGTCGATCCTGTGGTCGAGGTGCTCGCGTTCTTCGGTCTAGCTCTCCTGCCGGTGCGGGGCCTCGGGGCCGACCAGCGGCTGGACCGCGTTGCCGACGTGCGAGAGAGGCAGCGGGGATGGCGGAAGACCGTGGAGAGTCGCGATCCACGACGGTTCCACTGGCCAGCCTGGGGTCAGACGCTCGACGCGAACGGCATCGACGCGCTCTTGGACGCCTGGAACCCCGAGAAGCGGCACGCCTGGACGCAGGTGGGCGTCCACGCGGGATGGCGGGCCGTCGCCTTCCAGCGCAGAGCCTCGGCGGACGCGACCAGGGCATTCGGAGCGGAACGGTTGTGAGCGTCGAGCCCGTCGTCCCGATCTCCGCCATCGAACACTTCGTGTACTGCCCGCGCCAGTGCGCGCTCATTCACTGCGACGGCGTCTGGAGTGACAACGCCCATACGGTCCGAGGATCTCGTGCGCATCGCCGGGTCGATGGCGGCCGGCATCGCCGGGAACGAGGGCGCCAAGTGCTGCGCGCCATCCCTCTCTGGTCGGAGGTGTTGGGGTTGTCCGGACGGGCCGATGCCGTCGAAATCGACGGCGCTGCGGTCAGGCCCGTCGAATACAAGTCGGGCACGCGGCACGGAAACGCCGCGGACCTCCAGCTGTGCGCGCAGGCGCTGTGTCTCGAAGAGATGCTCGAGGTCGAGATACCGCATGGGTACGTGTGGTACGGCGGACCGAGGCGCCGGGTTCAGGTTGATTTCGCGCCCGAGCTGCGCCGCGACGCGCAAGACGTCATTCGCCGGATCCGCGCGCAGCTCCTCAGATTCGAGCTGCCGGAGGCGCCCAACGACCAGCGGTGCGCGCCGTGTCAGCTCCTCCATCACTGCCTGCCGGAACTGACGAGCGCCCCGCGGAAGGTGAAGCGGTACTTGGCCCACACCGTGTTCCAATGCGCCTGCTGAGCACGGTGTACGTTCGGAACCATCGAGCCCGTGTGAAGCATCGCCGGGGGTCGCTGCTGGTGTCCACGCCGGACGGGAGCCAGCGGATCCCCCTCGAAGGGATCGATGCGGTCGTCGTGCTCGGCGGGGCCCAGATCACCACGCAGGCGCTCGATGCATGCGTGCGCCGCGGCGTTCGAGTGGCCGCACTCCATGTGGGTGGGGCCGTCCGCTTCGTGGTCAACAGCGCGACTGGCGGCAACGTGCACTTGCGCACGGCGTTGTTCCAGGCAGCCACGGAGGAGGACCGATCGCTCAAGCTGTCGAAGGCGATTGTCGCAGCGAAGCTCCAGAACAGCAGGAGGGTCGTGGAGCGGTGGTCGCGGGACGAGTCGAATGCGGCCGAAAGGGAACGGCTCACCGATCGCGGCGCACAGATCCAGGAGCGGATCGGACGGCTTGCCCGCGCCGATACGGCAGATCATGTCCGGGGCATCGAGGGTGATGCCGCCAGGATCTACTTCCGCGCCGTCGGACAGGCCCTTGCGTCGAGCGACCTCAAGTTCTCGGCCAGGACTCGGCGTCCACCCCGAGACCCCGTCAACGCCATGCTCGGATTCTGCTACGGCCTGCTGGTATCCGAGTGCATCGGTGCGGCCGAGAGCGTCGGCTTGGACTTCCAGATGGGGTTCTTCCATCGCCCGCGGGCGGGGCGGCCTTCCCTCGCGCTCGACCTCGCCGAGGAGCTGCGCGGGCTGACCGACCGGTTCGTCGTGGCACTGGTTCGCCGTCGGCAGGTCGCGGCCGACAGCTTCGCTCACATGCCAGGGGGCGCCGTCTACCTGAGCGACGACGGTCGAATCCGTTTGATCAAGGAGTGGGAGGCGCACAAGGAAGCCGAGATCCATCATCGGATTCTTGGTCGCCCCATCGGGCGATGGGCACTGCCCTCGGTCCAGGCAACGCTGCTCGCCCGCCACTTGCGCGGCGACCTGCCGGCGTACCCCCCGTTCGTGATGCCGTGAGCCGATGGACATCCTCGTCACCTACGACATCGCCGACACGGAAAGGACTGGGGCGGCGCGGCTCAAACGCATCGCCGACCTCTGCGCGAAGTACGGCCAGCGGGTGCAGCTGTCGGTCTTCGAGTGCCGGCTCTCTGCCGCACGGCTCGCTCGCCTGATCGGCGAGGTCGAGGACATCATCGACCGGCACCGGGACTCGGTGATCGTGTATCGCTTCCCTGGCCGAATTGTCAGGCGACACGGAAAACTGACCCTCTGGCGACACGAAAACTGATCCACTTGT
>JAPOVI010000286.1 GCA_026708265.1 Acidobacteriota bacterium | reverse complement strand
CCTTGTGCTGCGTGTGCGCTTCGTCTACGACGGCGTCGCCCCCCGCGCGGGGGCGTGGGTTGAAACACGTTCGGAGTGCCCGTCTCCGCCTGCAACGTCGTCGCCCCCCGCGCGGGGGCGTGGGTTGAAACTTGTTGTTCAACGACAATTACTTGCTGTGAAACGCTGCCTCACCGGAGGCACACGGGCGGCGCGACGGCCGATCGGGGGATCGGACGGCTGGGAGTCCGATGCGGAGATCTCGATCAGCCGGCTGGTCGCGGGGCAGCCCCGATCTATGGCCCCTACGTTGCCGGGTGACCGGGAGTCGGTCAGCGGCGCACGGCTTGTGCTTCCTCGAGGAACCCGTGCTGCGTGAGCATGCGGATCCAGCGCGGCGCGTTGCGTGCGACCACGAGGTGCTCGTAGTCGATGCCGGGATCGGTGTATGGCCGGTCGTCGCGGAGCACGGCGTGGATCACGCGCAGCAGCTTGTGGGCGGTGGCGAGGATGGCGCGCTTGTAGCCCAGGCGGGCGGCCAGCGCCCGGTGGTAGCCGTGGAACTGCGACCCGGTGGTCCGCGCGGCGGCATGAGCGCACTCAGCCAGCGTAGCCCGCAGGGTCGGGTTCCCGGGGCGCACCCTTCCGGAGCGGCGTTTGCCCGCACTGGTGTTGTTCCCCGGCGCCACTCCTGCCCAGGAGCCCAGATGGCGTGCTTCTCGGAAGGCCCCCAGGTCCGGACCGATCTCGACCAGGATCGTGCAGGCGCTGCCGAGGTCGATTCCCGGAATCGTCTGCAGCAGCCGTAGAGGGCGCTGGTAGTCGGCCAGTGCCTCCCGGATGCGCACGTCGAGTGCGGCCAGGGTGGCGTCCGCCCGGTCGACGGCCTCCAACTGGACCTGCAGCGCGAACAGCGCGAGGGGGTCGAGCGTGGCGGCCAGCGCCTTGGCCAGCGGCGCGAGCTTCGCTCGCACGTGACTCGTGAGGCCCGCCAGGATGCATCGGGGCGACCGCTCGGCGACCAGCCCGTCGAGCACCCGCCGCCCGTTGACGCCGAACAGGTCCGACAAGATCCCGCCGATCCGGAGACCGTCGTGGTCGAGCGTCTTGTGGACACGATTCCGGGCCCGACTGCGCTCGGAGACGAGCCTGCGGCGATAGCGGGTCAATTGGCGCAACTGCCGGAACAGGCGCGGCGGCACGTAGCTCGGCAGGGCGAGGCCGAACTGGCAGATGCGGGCCAGCCACAGGCTGTCGTTGGTGTCGGTCTTCTTGCCGCGGATCTGGCGGACGTGTTGGGCATGCAGCAGCTGTGCGCGGATGCCGGCCTCTTCCAGCGCCTCGAACGGCGCCTTCCAGTAGACCCCAGTGCCCTCCATCGTGGCGGCGGTGACGTCGTGTCCCCGGAGCCAATCGGTCATCGCGCCCAGACCGTCCGGTAGCGCGCTGAACTCCCTCACCGCGGTGCGGGCCGGTCCGCCACCGGCGTCGCACAGGCGCACAGCCGCGGTGATGCACATCTTGTGTACATCGAGGCCGGCCGCCCGAGGACAGACCACGTGCATGTCATCGGTGCGCCACGTGTCGGTCTCAACCGTCTCACGCTTCATCAGGTCCTCCTGACGGCGGAAGCGGGAGAGCGCGCCCGTGACAGGACACCCGCCTCACGGCGGGGCTCGATTTGCTGCTCGGTCACGGCCTGCGGGCCGGGTACGATTCGGGGCTCGATACTGGGCGCGCCGCGTCAGCTTTTGCGCGGGGACGGGTCGAAGCCCACCACCAAGTAATTTCTGCGACGACTGTCCCGCTTCCGCCACCTGACGATGCCATGCGGCGGCGAACCGGTCCACGTTTCATGAGCTCGGGGTGAGCGCCGGCGATCATGATGCTTTTGCCGGTCGTCGACGAGGTGATCGGCCCTCCGCGGGAGGCGCCCGCGAGACGTGTGACACTGCCCGTTTTCCTGGTGGAGGACGGGTTGGTCACGGACGCGCAGGTTCGGCGGTTGCGAGAGAAGCGGATGGCAGGGAAGACGCTGGCGGCGGCCGCGGCGGCGGCCGGGATGAGCGAGCGTGCGGCCCGGAAGTGGCAGAGCGGGGCGTTGCCGTCGACGGTGAAGCCGCCGCGGACGTGGCGGACGCGGGAGGACCCGTTCGCCGACGTGTGGCAGTCCGAGGTTGTGCCGCAGCTGGTGGCCGACACCGACGGCCGGCTGCAGGTGCTGACGCTGTTCCGGGCACTGTGCGGGCGGCATCCGGGTCGGTTCCAGCCAGGACAGCTGCGGACGCTGCAGCGGCGGGTCCGAGAGTGGCGGGTTCAGTACGGTCCCGATCGCGAGGTGTACTTCGAGCAGGTGGCGGTTCCGGGTCGGGAAGCAGCGTTCGACTTCAGCGACGCGAGCGACCTGGGGGTGACGCTGGGGAACGTCGCGTTCCCGCACCTGCTGTTCGAGTGGGTGCTGAGCTACAGCCGGTGGACGTATGTGTCGCTGGCGCTGAGCGAGACGTTCGAGGCGCTGGTGGCGGGCCTGCAGGGCGCGGTGTGGACGCTGGGTGCGGTTCCGGCGGTGCTTCGTCACGACAACCTGTCGGCGGCGACGCACGAGCTGCGGCGCAGCGGCGGTCGTCAGCTGACGGTGCGGTTCCGGGAGGTGCTGGACCACTACGGGCTGCGCTCGTCGCGGATCCAGCCGGGGAAGCCGCACGAGAACGGCGTCGCGGAGCAGTCGCACTTCCGGACGAAAACGGCCATCGAGCAGGCGTTGCTGTTGCGGGGGCGACCGGGACTTCGCCGACGAGGCGGCGTACCTGCGGTTCGCGCGTGCGGTCGTCGACGAGACGCGCAATGCCCGGGCGGCGCCGCGGCTGGCCGAGGAGCGTCCGTATCTGCGGCCGCTGCCGTCGGCGCGGATCCCCGAGTACACGACCTTCCGCTGCGTGGTGCGGAAGTGGAGCACGATTCGGGTCGGCGGCCGGGTCTACTCGGTACCGTCGCGGCTGATCGGTCACACGGTCGAGACTCGTCAGCATCCGTCGACGGTCGAGGTCCTCTACGGCGGCCGGGTGCTGTGCAGGATGCCGCGGTTGCGGGGCTCGGCGGAGCACCGGATCGACTACCGCCACATCATCGGGAGCCTGGTCCGGAAGCCGGGCGCGTTCGCGCGGTACCGCTTCCGGGAGGAGCTGTTCCCGTCGCTCGTGTTCCGGGCGGCGTATGACGCGCTTGGGCGGACGCACGGCGAGCGGGCCGACGTCGAGTACGTGCGCCTGCTGCACCTGGCGGCGACGAACGGCGAGCGGCGGGTCGAGGCGACGCTTGGCGCCCGGCTCGACGCCGGCGATCCCTGCGACTACGCCAGCGTGCAGGCCCAGGTTCGGCCTCCGGTCCCGACGGTCCCCGTGGTCCGCGTGCCGCGCCCGGACCTGTCGCAGTACGACGCGCTGCTGTCGGGAGGTCTGCACGGATGACGGCGCCGAGCACGCAGGTGACGACGCTGCTGACGCAGTTCGGCTTGACGACGGCGGCCGAGGAGCTCGTGCCGCGGCTGACGCAGGCCGGGCACCCCGAGGCGATGCCGGTGCTGCTGGAGGTGTTCGAAGCGGAGGCCGAAGCGCGCCGTCAGCGCCGGATCGCCCGCTTGCGCCGCGCCGCCCGTCTGCCGCCCGGCAAGACGTTCGCAACGCTCGACACCGGACGGTTGCCGGCGCCGGTCGTGCAGCAGCTCGAGACGCTGGCCACCGGGGCATTCCTCGCCGCGTACCTTCGCCAGCGCCCAGCCCGCGTGCAGGGCCGCACCGTCTTCGT
>JAPOVI010000053.1 GCA_026708265.1 Acidobacteriota bacterium | reverse complement strand
GGAGGAGACGCGTTGATGGCGCGCCGAGGTCCCGTGCCTCGAGCCGACGACCGTCGGGGCGGGAGCGGCGGCCGGCCTGTGGACGCTGACGTTGCCGTGGACACGCTGACGCGCGTCCACCGCGACTTACATGGACTCCTCTCCGAGTGTCGAGCGATGTGAGCCGCGGCGGATCGCGCGCCGCTGGCGCCGTCTACGTGAGGTCGCCTCCCTTCGATGCCGGTCCGTATCCGGGCCGGAAGCTCGCTTCCGGCCATAGCTTGCCGTCCGTCGCGGCGGGTGGCAGGTCACCCGAAAGGGCCGAAGCGCAGCGGAGGAGCCGCGCTTGGGCGGCTTGACGTGCCACCCGCCGCGACGGCTCCTTCCGAAGACCGCGGCAGGTTCGCCGCTGATCTACTTGCGCCGACAGGTCTTGTCCCCGTCCCAAGGGTAGGCACGAACGAAGACGCCCAGGCGTCGAATCGACTGCGGTCTTACATCCGGCCTCTCGGTGAAGACATGTGTCTCCGGGCCACCATGGATATCGCGCACCGCGGGCCAAACTTGGACCCGGCGTCGGAAACGCCACCCGGGGTGACGGCCTCGTGCGGTGTCGGTCGGTTCGAAGCGCCATGTCGTTCGTTCGAGCTCCGCAGTTGGTTCGGGAGGTCCTCACGCCGCGGCAAACGGTACGTCTCGGGTCCAGACGGCCCAGACGATCCGGGCGAGCTTGTTGGCCACGGCGACGGTGGCCTTGTTGTAGCCGCTGCGGTCGCGCACATCCAGCGCCCACTGATGCAGATGTGTCAGTGGGCGGCCCGACCGACGGCGACGAATGGCCGCCACCAGCACGGCGCGGCCCCCGTTCGTCAACAGGCAACGCAGGTAGCGGTCACCGCGCTTGCTGATGCGCCCGAGGCGCCGGCGCCCTCCACTCGAGTACTCCCGGGGCGTCAATCCGAGCCAGCTCGCGAACTGGCGGCCTCGCCCAAAGGTGTGGATGTGACCCACCGTGCCCGCGAGCGCGGTCGCGGCCAACGGGCCGATGCCGGGCACGGTCTGCAGCCTGGCCGTCATCGGGTCGGTGTCGGCCAAGTCGCGGAGTTGCTTGTCGACCATCTCAATCCGCGTCTCCAGCGCCCGAACCTCGTCGTGCACGCTGAGGAGCACATGCCGCAGCGTCACGGGGACCGACGTCGCCTCATCGAGAAGGGCCGGAACTCGCTCCACCGCCACCCGGGCTCCGACGGGGACGGTCAAGCCCTGTTCCCGCAACAGTCCTCGCAGCGCGTTGATACGCGCCGTGCGCGTCGTCACCCACTGCTCACGAACTCGGTGAAGACCAACGATAGCCTGCTGCTCAATCCGCTTCACGGGAACCGCCGGAATCCGACCCGAGCGTGCGGCGTCCACCAAGGCCTCCGCATCGGCGCGGTCCGTCTTGTTCCGACGGACGAACGGACGCACGTAAACGGGGGGCAACAGCATCGCCTCATGCCCGTGCTCCTGGGCGAACCGTCCCCAGTGGTGCGCCATCCCGCACGCTTCCATCACGACCCGGGTCGGCGGCTGCATCCTCAACAACCGCGTAAACTGCGGCCGTGTCAAGCGGCGCCGTTCGGTGACCTGTCCACGCTCGTTCGCCACCGCCACCTCGAACACGGTCTTTGCGAGATCGACAGCGATTGTCGTACGCTCCATTCGGCCTCCTCCCGGTTCCGTCTGAACCGTCCACCACACGGCACATGATGCCGCATCGGGCAGTACTGGGAGGAGTCCATTCCATCTTGGACAGGCCACAGAACGGCCTGCCCACAAGCGACCACAGGCGCAATTGTTGTTGTTATTGAGAAGGAGGGCCCGGATTGACGTACTGACGGACGCCGGTCGCGGAGGGGGGACTCCCGGGGCGCAGCCGACCCCGACTCCTCTCGACGGACCACGCCTGGGGGTCCCTTTTCACGTGGCCACAGGGTCCTTTTTCTGGTTGCCATTTCCACGCGTCACCGCGCGACGGGTGGGCGGTACGCGACGGGCCGCCTCACGCCGACCGCGGGGCAGGCCGAAGGCTTCGGGGACGACTGGGACGGCGGAGCGCAGCATCGTGGCGATCTCGGCCGGCAGGTCGAGGTCGCGCTGCCGAGCGGTGCGCGCGACGCTGGAGGGTAACTGCTGGGTGTCGGCGCCCTTGCGGGTACGGTTGCCGCCGCAGACCTTGCGGGTGACCACGGCGGGGCGGATGGCCTGCTCGGCGCGCCAGTTGGTGGCGTCGATCGACGGGGCGCGCAGGAACAGGAACACGCGTCGAATTCGGTGGCCAGATGCGCGGCGAAGCGTTCGGTGTCCTCGAACGGCGGAGCGGCTTCGATGAGCCGGGCGAGTCGCGCCACGAGCCGGCCGCGGGCGGTCGCCAATCCGTGCTCGCTGACGTGTCCGGCGTTGCAGCGGTCCCGCAGGTCGAGTCCCGCCTGCAGCACCTGTTGCAGCCGAAGGCCCACGGGCTGTCAGGATGGTCTTCCTGGAGGTGCGTGCAGCGCCGCAGCAGGTGCGCGACACAGGTCTGGTGCGCCGCGCCGTCGAAGCCGCGATAGACGACCCACCCGTCGCGCACCTGCACCCCGCCGAAGTCGGCTTCGAGCACGGAGGTCGCGTCGTGGAAACTCCGGCCGGGGCAGATGGAATAGACCGTCGTCTCCGGGGTGGCGAACACCCACGGCCAGCGGCGCACGGCGCCGACCCCGCCAGCCGGTCTCGTCGGGGACGACCAGCGAGCTGTTGCGCCACCTGGTCGCACAGCAGCCCGTAGAGCGGCGCCGCGTCGCGGGCGACCAGATGCAGCCGGTGCGCCAGACCGCCCGGGGTGACGTGCAAGCCCAACGTGTTGCGCAGCAGGCGGGTGACCTTCGGCAGCGGCACGCCCAGCTCCGTGTGCAGGTGTACGGCCAGCCCGGCGACCCCCGGGCCGAGCTGCACGCTGGCCGCACCCAGCGCATCGGAGGTCTGCAGCGGATGCCGGCCCTGGACGCGCCGTCCGCATTGCGAGCAGTGGCCCACCTCGATGTCGAAGCGGGGCACGAGCGGGCGCACCGCGGGCACGTCTTCCTGATACTGCGACGCGCGTCGTGTCGACGACACCGCCGGAATCCGGACACGCTCCGACGGGCGCCGCATGCATTTCGTCGACCCGCGCCGGGGGCGGTCGGCGACCCTGTTGACCGTAGGCCGCGCCCGCCCGGCGTCCGGGTCGCCCACCGCGTCCTTGGGGCGTCTCTTGGCGAAGGGGGCCGCCTGCCGGCGACCCGCACGCGTGCGCCGCGGCCGTCCCCGCCGTCAGGCCGGCCGTGGTGCGGCACCGCCCGCCTTGGGTCGGGTCCAGGCGGATTCGGTCAACCTGTGGCCTCTCCGGCGGCCGGGCTTGCGCTCGAAGGAGACCCGGATCACGACAGTGATGTGCTGGAGCATGCGGGCGGAAGCGAGACTCGTGGCGGATGCTGGTCGGGATGGGAGCGGACGTCGCGTTCGGGTGTCTCCAGACCGCGTGCGTCGACACGACGATGAAGGCGGCGGCGTGATCACGACGAACCCGAACGAGGTCGCGGCGGGCGGCGGGGTCGGCCGGCTGTCGATGTGATGCGGCAGTACGAGCCGCGCGGCGACGTCGACGTTCGGGGCGTCGACTGTCGATGGACTGCAGTGCGCCCTTACCGGCCGCAACGGGGGTGCTGCACTCCCCTCGTCATCGGTCTCCCTGCTCGGAACTGCGGACGTAGCGCGAGACGGTCCACGCCGCGATGCCGAGGGCCTTGCCGATCT
>JAPOVI010000271.1 GCA_026708265.1 Acidobacteriota bacterium | reverse complement strand
CAGACGCACGTCGACGGCGAACTGCGTCTGACAGCCCAGGCACTCCCCCGCCACCATCTCCCGACGCTCCGGAAACGACGCCGGCAGATGCTCTCTCAGCTAGACGGCGGCTACTCACACGTCTCCTCCGCCAAGCCCACGACGCCGTCCGTCCCCGACGCCGCCGACCCCAGCCAGTTAAGAACGTCGCCGGCGTCCAGCGCCCAGCGGTCCGCCTCGATCGGCGCGATCACGCTCCACTTGAACTGCTGATAGAAGCGCTCGGCCGTCGCCGCGTCGGTCACCGCCAGCAGGATGGCCAGCGCCAGCTGGGCCGGGCCCGACCCGCCGTAGCCCCACGCCCGCCCCGTCGGCGAGTGGTTCCGCACCGCCAGCGACGACCGCCAGTCCAGCGGCGCGCCGTCGACCGTTACCAGGACCTTGCCCTTACGTCTCTCACCCCGGATCGTCATTGGATCGGCAGCGTACCACGGCCTCAGGCGTGCTCGATGTCGGCCCGGAGCCCACTCGAGAGCCACGAAATCGCTCAGAACGGCAGTTTCAGGATCGCCTCCGGGGGCGAAAGTCTCCCGACCGGCGGCGGCTCGGCCGATCCGGCCAATGCGCACGGGGCTGAATCCGTCCGCCCCGCGGGCCGGCCAGCGCCGAGCTCGGCACGGATCCGCGCGACCTCAAGGAGCGACTTTCGCTCCCGCCGCGGATGACGGACGCCGTTCAAGCGCCACCACGCCGACGGCGACGTCTTCATCAACCCGGCCCCATGTCGCGATGGTCGAACCGAGCGGCATCGGCGACGACAATATGACCGCCATCGTGGTCGCCGCCCAAGCCGGGTTTGGAAATGGCAACTTGAAAAAGGACCCCTGTGGCCACGTGAAAAAGGACCCCCCAGTTTCGTCAGTCTGTTGTCAGTTGCTGACCTCCTTTCTGGAACCGATCGGCAGAGCGAACGTCCGTTTTCGGACGGTGGGTTCCGAGCCGGACGTCGGTGTTGGTCATGCCCGGTCGGGGTACCCTCGCGAGACGGAACGGCCGGACTGGGTCGGATGGTGTGATCGACGACGAAGCGGAGAGGTCGTTGCGTCGAGCGACCACCCGAGTGCCGCGGAAGGCTCGTCTGGCGCACGCGTCGGCGGTGGGGACGGTCGGCATCGGTTGTTGCGCCAGGCGCGCCTGTAGGCGGCGCTCTCGCGCGCGGGGACCACGTCCGGATGAGCGTTGACGCTCAGCCGCGCGCGAATCCTCCGCTGCGCTCCGCAAGGCCGGGGCAGACTGGCGCGTGGTCTGCGGACGGACGAGCTGGTGGCTCATCGAGATCCTCCGTATGAACGTCGTTCCCGTGTCAGTCATCGACGATGACCGCTGTGGGGGCACTGTCACGCCCCCCGTGGATACGGCACATGGTCCCGCAACAGCGGTTCGCCTCGCGAAGCCGAAGGCGAGCCGTGTACCTGTCAGCCCGACAATCCGAGTTGCCGAGTTCAGGTGCTCGGCGCGATCCCGCAACCACAGCCGATTCTCCGAGCAGGGTCCGGGACCATCAACGTGTTTCGCCCTCCTCGTCGGCCGTCGGCGCCTGGTTCCGTTTCGCCGCTTCCAGCCGGAAGCTGCTGCCTGAAGTCTGAAGCACCGTCGCGTGGTGGATGATGCGGTCGATGACCGCGGCGGCGGCCGTCGGGTCGAGGAAGACCTCGGACCAGCGTGCGAACGGCAGATTCGTCGTCACCACGAGACTGCGGCGCTCGTAGCGCTGGCTGATGAAGCCGAACAGCAGGTCGGCGCCGACCTTGTCGAGCGGCACATATCCCAGTTCGTCCAGAAATGTTGAGCTCCACATTTCTGGACTAATGTTGAGCGATCGGTAATGTGAAGTCGCCGCCTCTCCCTCCGACGGCGCGGAAGCTCTTCTCTCCAGGACTCCACATTACTTGCGTAGCCTCGGGACCGTGCCAATCCCGGCACCGCTTTCCTTGGAGGTCCCGATGCTGGTCGATCTGTTTCCCAGGGTGCACCAGCGGTACACGTCGTTGGCGGTCATCGGCCCGATCCTCGACGGATACGGCACGTGGCTCTTGCAGCAGGGCTACTCGACGGATCGCGCCCGCAAGCATTTCCGTGCGGCGCCGCGCCTCGTCCGCCGTCTACAGCAACGCGGCGTGCGGTCGCTGACGAGCCTGACGCACGCTCGGTTGTGGGGCTGTGCTCCCACCGATTCACAGGAGGATCCCGACTTGGCGGTCCTGGTGCGGCAGATGGCGCGGTACTGCGAGTCCGAGCTGTCGTTGTATCCGCCGCCCGCGTTGACCCGGATCGAGCGGCGTGTCGCGACCTACAGGACCTATCTGGAGCAGGTGCGTGGGTTCGCGCCGTCGACCCTGACGCACCACGGCCGCACGGTTGGCGAGTTTCTGGCGCACATGGACTACGAGACGCACCCGACCCGGCTCGCCGCGCTCGAGCGCCAGGATCTCGACACCTTCCTGTGTGCCGTCGGTCCCCGCCAGTCGCGTGCGTCCCTCCAGCATGTGGTGGGCCACCTCCGCGCCTTCCTCCGGTTCCTCGCCTCTGCCGGCGAGATCCCGACCGGGCTCGACACGCAGATCGACACGCCTCGCGTGTATCGCGGCGAGCAGCTCCCACGGGCTCTGCCCTGGGAGACGGTTCGGGCGCTCCTCCAGTCGATTGATCGCTCGAGCCCGATGGGACGCCGCGACTACGCGATGTTCCTCCTCATCGCCACCTACGGCCTGCGCGCGTGCGAGGTCGTGACGCTCACGCTCGACGACGTGCAGTGGCGGGCCGAGCGGCTGTGCATCCCGCAACGCAAGACACGCGGCGCGCTCTGGCTGCCGCTCACCGACGAGGTCGGGACCGCGCTGCTCGACTACCTGCGCCACGGACGCGCCGCCTTCAACGTGCGCCGCCAGCGCGTTCCGTTCCGAGGCGGGCCGCCGCGCAGCTATCGCGAGCTGTTCCTCCGCTGCCGTACACCGACGGGCGTCCTCAAACCGACGGCGGTCACTGAGGCCTTCCAGGCCTGGTCGAAGCGAAGCGGCCTCGCCATTCCGTTCCAGGGAGCCCATTGCGTGCGGCACTCGTACGCGGTGCACCTGTTGCGCTCAGGCCTGTCGCTCAAGACGATCGGAGACCTGCTCGGGCATCGCACCCTGGAAAGCACGTGCGTGTATCTGCGCCTGGCGGTTGATGACCTCCGCGACGTCGCGTTGCCTCTGCCGGCCACGGTCGACCGCAGTGCCCCGAAGGTGGCGTCATGACGTCGTTCAGCTCCGTCTTGTCCGCCACCATCGGGAGCTACCTGACGCTGAAGCGAGCACTGGGACGGCAGTACTCCAACGAAGAACGCGTGCTGGCGCACCTGGACCAGTTCCTGGCCGCCCGGCACGTCGATCTCGTCGCCGAGACGTTCGCCGCCTGGTGTCTCACCCTGCAGCACTTGGCCTCCGGCACGCGTCGGGCCCGCATGCGGGTCGTGCGAAACCTGTGCTTGTATCGACGACGTAACGAGTGCGGCTGCTTCGTTCCCGACGAGCGGCTGTTCTCGTCGGTCCACCAGGCCATCCGGCCGCATATCTTCACTGACAACGAGATAGTCCAGTTGCTGGCCGCCGCGTGCACGCTGGCCCGCACCTCCAATTCGCCGCTCTGTCCCGAGAACAGGCGCCTCGCGATCGTGCTGCTGTCCACCACCGGGCTGCGACGCGGTGAGCTGACGCGCCTGACCGTCGGAGACTACGACCCGCCGCAGCGCACGCTGGCGATCCGCGAGTCCAAGTTCCACAAGTCGCGCCTCGTCC
>JAPOVI010000177.1:3428-3865 GCA_026708265.1 Acidobacteriota bacterium | reverse complement strand
AAGAGATGCTTGCCGGCGAACCGGAGGGCGACATCCGGACCGCTGCGGAGAAGCTCTTCGCCGAACTCGGCGGGCCCCCCTCGGGCGAACCGGACGAACGCCTCTCGGCGCGGGAGATCGAGATCCTCGAAGGCCTCGCCCGGGGACTGCGCAACAAGGAGATCGCGCGCGCGCTCGGGCTCACCGACAGCGGCGTGCGCTACCACCTGAAAGCGCTCTACCGGACCCTCGGCACGAGCAGCCGGATCGACGCGGTGCGCAGGGCCGGCGAACTGGGCATCGCCCTCGACCCGTGAACCGGCGACACGGCAACGGGAATGCCGAGCGGCGCCTGAAGACAGCGGAGCGGCGTTCGTTCGCAGCCGCCCCCGCTCCCCCCCCCCGCGACCCCGGCCCCCCTCGTCGGGACTAGAGCCGACCGACGGAGAACACCGGTG
>JAPOVI010000177.1:0-3418 GCA_026708265.1 Acidobacteriota bacterium | reverse complement strand
GGCGAAGGCGGCGCCGATCGAAACCGGCAACGGCATGCCTTCGCTCGCCGGCAAGGTGCAGCCGCCCGAACGAACCCGGTTCCACCTGGAGCGCCCGGCGCTGCTGACCGCCATGGAGGCGACCGATTGGACCGTCGTGGCCGTCAATGCGCCCGCCGGATTCGGCAAGACGACGCTGCTTGCCGAAGCATGCCGACGCGCCAGGGATCGGAACACGGTGGCCGCTTGGCTCAGCGTCGACGAGCACGACACGGTCGACGACCTCGCCTTGTGTCTCGCCTGCGCGTTCGAGGTCGCAGGGCTCGGCATCGCCGGCCAATCCGCCGGGTACTCGCTAGCCGCCCTGCTCGGGAAGATCGAGCGGCTTGGCACGCCGAGCGTCCTGGTGATCGACGACGTGGAACGGATCGCTTCGCCCGTCGTCGGAGAGCTCGATTTCCTGGTTCGCAACGCGCCGGCGAATCTTCGCATTCTGCTGGGGATGGAGCGGAATCCCGGGCTCGATCTGTCCGAAGTCATCCTCGACGGCCGCGGTGCTCAGTTCGGCGCCGATTGGCTGCGGTTCTCCCGCAGCGACATCGCCGCGTACTTCGGCGCGGGGTTCTCGCGACGGGAACTCGCCGAACTGACCCGGGCCACGGCGGGCTGGCCGATCGCCGCGAGCCTGCTGCGCCTTCGCCGTTCGACCGCATCCGACGCGGAAGGGACGCTCGGCGTCGGTTCCGTCGCCGACGACCGGCTCGCGACGGACTGGTTGGAAAACCGCCTGTTCGCCCGTCTCGGCGAGGACTACGAGTTCGTTCTGGATCTGGGACAGTTCGACTGGATCGACCCGGAGATCGTCGACGAAGTGCTCGGCATCGACGACTCTGCGGCGCGCCTGGCCGGACTCGCCGTGCTCGATGGACTCGTGCAGCCCGACGACGGTGCGGGTTCAAGTCGTCTGCACGAGCTCGTCCGCCGGCACTGCGCCGCCGCATTGCGGCGGCGGAATCCGGAAAGATACGCCGAGGTCCATCGAGCGATCGCGCGGGCGCTGGCGGCGCGCGGACACGTCGGGACGGCCGCCTGGCATGCCCGGGAGGCGGGCGACGCCGATCTCGTCGGCGACATCTACCATCGAGCCGGAGCGGTCGCGCTGTTCGTCCGCGAAGGCATGAACCGGCTGGGCTTGGCGTTGGAGTTGCTAACCGACGACGTCACCGAAGGGCGCCCGCGGCTCGCGCTGCTGCGCTGCCGCATGCTCGTCCATCAATCCCGTCTGCCCGAGGCGCGCACGCTCTACGAACGCACCAGACTGTCTTCGGCGGACTTCACGCGGGATGCGGCGGCGTCCGACGCACAAGCGCTGTCCCTGGAGGCCAGCTACCTCCGCGCGGTTCTGATCGGTTGCGGATGCACGGGATTCGAAGAGCGCGCGATCGACGAGTTGACCGCCAGCCACCACCGGGCCAGGAGCGGGGAGGCGGATCGGTCAATCGCCGCCGCCCATGCGGGAGTCCTCATCGCCGCCTATCAGATGCAGGCGATGTTCGACGAGGCGCGGCGGTTCGCGCGGCTCGCGGCGGCGGACTTCGCCGAGGTGAACTCGGTGCATGGCACCTTCCACGCCAACATGAACATGGGAGTCGTCGCCATGGCAACCGGCCGGACCGGGGAAGCCGAGCGGCACTACTCGCTGGCGAGGCGCATCGCGGACGAGAAACTGGCAGACCGCCGGTTGCGGCGGACCGCCGACGTGCTGCTGGCCGAACTTCACCTCGAGTGCAACCGGATGGATGCGGTCGGCCAACTGGCCCCGGAAATCCCGGTGCCGTTCCGCAACGGCACGGCCTGGTTCGACGTCATCCTGGCCGCGCACGACGTCGTCGCCCGTTGGCGATTCGAGACCGGCGGCGTGGAAGCGGCACTCGCTGCCTTGCAGACCTTGTACGATGACTGCGAATCGGCCGGAATGCCCGCCGCCTGCCGCCAACTGGCCGGCTCGCGCGTCGCCTATCTCGCCCTCGACGGACGCATCGAGGAAGCGGACCGCGAGTGGTCTGCGGCGATGCTTCCCCAACGGGACGAGGACATCCTGCAACTTCGGCGTCAGGCCTGGCGGGAAATGGAGACCCTCGCCTGCGCCCGGCTGCGCCTGCTGACGGCTTCCGAACGATGGCCCGAGGCGCGGCGTCTGGCGATGCAGCTTTCGGCGTTCGCCGAAGAGCGCGGATTGGTGCGCACGCTGATGCGGTGCCTCGCCCTGTCGATCGCGCTGGAGCATCGGGCGGGGGATTCCGCCGCCGCCGCGGCGCACCTTCTCGCCTATCTCGCCCGGCTTCCGGAATCGGGATTCTCTGCGCCGTTGATCCACGACCCCGACGCGAGACGGGTTCTTGCCGACGTTCCCGAGCACATGCTGCTCGAACCGCAGATGCTCGACAGCGTTCAGGCGCTGCGCCGCCAATGCGACGAGTTCGGGCAACCGGCAACGCCGCGGTTCTCCGAGCGGGAACGCGAGATCATCGAACTTCTCGCGCTCGGCCGGCGCGACAAGGAGATCGCCCGCCAACTGTCGCTGTCGGTGCACGGCGTTCGCTTCCACCTGCGCAGCATCTATCGCAAGACCGGCACATCGAGGCGGGCGGAGGCCGTCAACTGGGCCATTGCCCGGGGCATTGTCGAGGGCTAGCGCGTCTCGCGAGTACGCGAGCGCGTCTCGCGAGTACGCGAGCCGTTCTCAGCCGCCGACGTTCTCCAGGCTTGTCGTCAGCTGCAGTATGGCGGGGCCGCCGACGATTACCATCATGGAGCTGTTCGGGCGCGCGAAGGAAGCCGTTTCTGCGGCGGTTTCTGCGCCTCGAGCACGGCATCCCGAGCCACGACGCGTTCTCGAAGTAAGTTCCGGGCGCTGGACCCGGCGGGCCTGGAGAAGGCCATGGCGCGGCTGGCGCGGGGCTGGGCGGCGCGGCTCGGCGGCGACGTGGTGGCGGTGGACGGCAAGGCGCTGCGGCGCTCGTTCGAGGACGCCGCGGCGCGCTCGCCGCTGCACCTGGTGCAGGCGTTCTCGACGCAGGCGAAGCTGGTGCTCGGGCAGGTCGAGGTGGACGGCAAGTCGAACGAGATCCCGGCGCTGCCCAAGCTGCTGGAGCTGCTCGACGTCGAGGGCCGGCTGGTGACCGCCGACGCGATGCACGCGCAGCGCGACGCGGCGGCGGCGGTGGTGGCCGGTGGCGGCGACTACGTGCTGGCGCTGAAGGGCAACCAGGAGACCCTGCACGACGACGTGCGATTTGCCCTGTCGCGGAATGAATGTCAAGTGACATTAACACTTTTTCGTGTTATTGTTGTTCCATGACTCTGAAGGACGCCATCCGCGTGCTGGTCCGCGGCGACGGGTCGCACATGTCGGTCATCGACCGGCAGGGGCTGCGCA
>JAPOVI010000249.1 GCA_026708265.1 Acidobacteriota bacterium | reverse complement strand
CGACGCCGATCGTGCTCATGCACTGGCACGCCAGCACGAAGAAGACCATCAGCGACACGCCGGCGAGCGGGGTCATCAGGGGCGAGCCGTCCTCGTGCCGCGCCTCGGCCAGCGACGCGCGCAGCGACGGACTCTCCTCGTCCGCCTCCGCGATGCCGAAGACGATGCCGAGCGTCGAGACGAAGACCTCGCGGGCCGCGAATGCACCGAGGATGCCGACCCCGATGCGCCAGTCGAAGCCGAGCGGCTCGATGGTCGGCTCGATGATGCGCCCGACCCGGCCGGCGACGCTGTACTCGAGCGCCTCGCCCGCCTCGCGGCCGGAGAGCTCCGCGAGCTGTTCCGCCTGCGCGTCCGGATCCCCCACCGACGCCGCGATCACGTTCCGCTCCGCCTCGTAGCGCGCCTCGATCTCGGCGCTGCGCGGATAGGACAGGAGCGCCCAGAGGATGATCGTCATCGTCAGGATGATCGTCCCGGCGTCGACGAGGAACTTGCGGAGGCCGCGCCAGGCGACGAGCCCGACGTTGCGCCATACCGGCATGCGGTACGGCGGCAGCTCGAGGACCAGCGGCAGGCGGGGCCCGTGGAGCACGGTGCGGCGCAGCACGGCGGCGGCGCCGAGGGTGGCGGCCACCGACAGCGCGTACATCGAGAACAGGACTACCGCCCCGGCGCTCAGCAGACCGAAGACGCGCGCGTCGCCCGCGAAGACCACGGCGGTCACCAGGGCGTAGACCGGCAGCCGGGCGCTGCAGGAGATCATCGGCAGCGTGAGCATCGTGATCAGGCGGTCCCGGCGGCTCTCGATCGTGCGCGTCGCCATGACGGCCGGGATCGCACAGGCGAACCCCGAGAGCATCGGGACGAACGCCTTCCCGTGCAGGCCGACGCGGCCCATCAGCCGGTCGATGACGAACGCGACGCGGGCCAGGTAGCCGAAGTCCTCGAGGACCGCGATGAAGAGGAACAGCATCGCGATCTGCGGCACGAAGACGACGACGTTGCCGACCCCGGCGATCACGCCGTTGACCATCAGGTCCTCGAGCGGGCCCGGCGGGAGGATCGTCGTGACGCCCGCCTGGAGCGCCGCCGTCGCCCCCTCGATGGCGCCGATGAACGGCTCCGACCAGGTGAACAGCGCCTCGAAGAGCAGCGCCATGACGACGGCGAAGGCCGCCATCCCGTAGACCCGGTGGGTCAGGACGGAGTCGATCCGGTCGGTCCAGGGATGCGCCTGCGGCGCCGCCGCCGCCGTCCGGCGCACGTCGCCGACGACGGTCTCGATCCAGCGGTAGCGGGCCGCGATGAGATCCTCGTCGAGGTTCACCCCCTCCCCCGCCGCCGCGCGCCGCACGTCGTCGACACGGCGCCGCACGGCCGGAGGCAGCCCCTCGACATCGTCGTCGTCCGCATCGGGGGTGTGCGACAGCAGCGACCAGATGGCCCACGACCGGCGGCCCGCCGGCGAGTGGACGAACGGGGCCCCGTCGAGCGAGCGCTCGACCTCGGCGACCGCGGCCTCGGCCCGCGCCGGCAGGCCCGCCCCCGCTGCCTCGCGGCGCATCGCGAGGGCGACGGAGCGGCCGATCGCGGCGCGCAGCGCATCGAAGCCGTCCCCGGCGGATGCGACGGTCGGGACCACCTCCACGCCGAGCCAGTCGCCGAGCTTCGCCGCGTCCACCGTGATGCCGGCGGCCGCGGCCTCGTCGACCATGTTGAGGGCAACGACCACGGGGACGCCCGTCTCGACGATCTGCAGCACGAGGTAGAGCCCGCGCTCGAGGGCGCAGGCGTCGACGACGACCACGACCGCCTCGGGAAGGTCGCCGCGCCGGCCGAGGACCTCGTCGACCGCTACCTGCTCGTCGAGCGAGTGGGTACTGAGGCTGTAGGTGCCGGGCAGGTCGACGACCTCGGCGCGCAGGTCGCCCGTGAGGGCGATCTGCCTGGAGGCGCGGGTGACGGTCACCCCCGGGTAGTTGCCGACCCGCGCCCGCGCGCCGGTCAGCGCATTGAAGATGGTGGTCTTGCCGGAGTTGGCGTTGCCCGCGACGAGGACGCGCGGGACGCGTGCCGCCGCGTCCGATCGCGGAGGATGAGAAGCGAAGCGCGCCGGCGGCGCCGGCGCAGCCCCCTCGGGGCCTGCGTCCGCGAGGCCGCCACCGTTCGCGCCCGAACCGACGTGCGCGTCGGGAGCGACTTCCGCGTGGCCGTCCGGGGTGAGCGATACGCCGGACGCCTCGTGGCGCCGCAGGCTCAGCAGGTAGCCGCGGAGCCGGACCTCGAGCGGATCGCCCAGCGGCGCGCGGCGGACCATCTCGATCCGCGTGCCGGGCAGCAACCCCATCTCCATCAGGCGTCGCCCGACGCGCTGCTGGCAGGCTACCCGGTGGACGACGGCGCTTTCCCCGATCGGGAGCTCGTCGAGTGTGCGGAGGCCCTGATGCACGTGGATGCTCCGATGCCGGCGACGGGCGCGTGGCGCCGAGCGTCGCCATGCGACCCGATCTCAGTTTCGCGTCCAGTCTACTGCAACCGGCCCGCGGCGCCTGCGTGCCGGCCGGGGGCCCGGCAACTCTCGCCTGCCGTTCCGGCGTCCGACGCGCCGCCACTCGCACGGCCCTGCAGCACCCCGCCCGAGCACGACCACCGCGCCCTGCCACTCCTGCCACGCGGTGGCGGCAGCGCCCCGCCCGGGCAGGACGCGCGCGGCATCTGCCGCCGGTCCTACAGCAGGAATCCCGTGCGCAGGGGGTCGTCGTCGTCGATCAGGAACGTGTGCTCACCGGTGATCCAGGCCGACCCCTCGATGCGCGCACGGAGGGCCGGGAACTCTCCGACCACGGTCCGCGAATCGACCGTCCCGCGGAAGCGGGTGCCGATCAGGCTCTCGTGCACGAACGCCCGGTCGGCGCCGATGAGGCCGAGCGCGTCGAGCACGGCCATCACGGCCGCGGTGCCGGTGCCGCACGGCGACCGGTCGACCTGCGCGTCGGCGAAGATCGTGACGTTGCGCAGGTCGGCCCCCTCGTGCTCGGGCGGCCCCGTGAAGATCGTCCCGTAGATGCCGCGGAGCCGGAGCTCGTCCGGGTGCGCGACGTCGGCGACTCGCTCGACCGCGCGCTTGATCTCCATGCCGAGCGCCCGCAGGTCCTCCAGGCGCTCGGCACGGAGCGGCACGCCGGCCGCCTCGGCGTCGACGATGGCGTAGAAGGCGCCCCCGAACGCCACGTCCACCGGGAAGGTCCGGGCGCCGAGGGTGACCGGCAGGCCACCCTGCAGCACGAAGGACGGGACGTTCGCGAACGAGACCCGCTCGACGCGCGGCCCGGGCGTCCGAGCGGCGTCGTCGCTGTCCGGACGACGGGAGGGCCTCCTGGAGCCGGAGCCGGCGGGCCGCAGGTGCGGGCGGGCCCGGACCGGACCGGCCGGCGTGTCGAGGACGACGTCGGCGGCCGGATCGGAGCGCACGAGAAGGCCGCGCTCGAGGGCGATCGTCACGACGGCGATGATGCCGTGCCCGCACATCGAGCTGTAGCCCTCGTTGTGCATGAAGAGGATGCCGGCGTCGGAGCCGGGGCTCACCGGCTCCGTCAGCAGCGCCCCGTACATGCCGGCGTGGCCCCGGGGCTCGTGCATCAGGGCCCGGCGGAGACGGTCCCGGCGCCGGCGCAGCGATGCCCGCTTATCGAGCATGGTGGCCCCGGGGGGCGCCGGGATGCCGCGGACGACGAGGCGCAGCGGCTCTCCCGCGGCGTGGGCGTCGATGGTCGTGATGCGGCGAATCATTTCTCGGCGGCACGGCGGCACGGCGGCACGGCGGCACGGCGCCAACGGCGGCACGGCGGCGCGGCGGCACGGCGGCACGGCGGCACGGC
>JAPOVI010000431.1 GCA_026708265.1 Acidobacteriota bacterium | reverse complement strand
CGTGTGTGTCGCGACGTGGTACGCTGATCGTCAAATGATTTCCAAAGGGCCGGCGGCGAGCTCGTCACGTTGCGGGCAACCGGCGGGAGGCGGACGGCACGATGCGTCAGCAAGAGGACAACGGACCAACAGCAGCATCGCGGCGAGTCGGGTCTTGGCTACCAGGTCCGGCTGGCAGTACTTTCCGATGCGTGTGTAAGTCCGTTAATGGCAATGACTTGGGCCGCTAGCTCAGTGGTAGAGCACCTGACTTTTAATCAGGGTGTCGCTGGTTCGATCCCAGCGCGGCCCACCTTTAGAATCAGAGACTCACGCTACCCGGGATGCTGCGGGTCGGGCTGTGCCAGGACCACGTCAAGACAGATCCTGGTCGCGACCGGCGGATGCGCGCGTCGGCGTGTCACGGATGTCGGGGACTGAGTCTCAAGTTGATTCAGAAGCCCACCGATGAGGACGTCACCGCGACTGGGACTGGCTCAGTCAGTGATTCCCGGTTGCCGGCCCGACGCGGATAGTCAGGTGGTCATTCGATCCGCCGGCGCTAATCGAGCACCGGCCGCTGCAGCAACTGGAAGGGCCTCCGAACCTGCAGCTACCCTCCTGAAGGGGTGACTTCGGCACGGTGGTCGGGACCGTTTCTCGCGATCCCCTGGAAGTGGCGACCGTTTCTCGCGATCCCCTGGAAGTGGCCCGGCTCCTGGCGACCTTGGTGGTAGACGCGGACAGGATCGCCGAGGTAGTACCGAGAACCCTGGCGTCCGCTTCCCATCCAACCGCCGAGCTCGCGCGTCCGTGACCGTCCCGCCTCCACGAGGCAACGGGCAGTGTCACGGGCGTCGCGGGTGCCTCCCGCGGCGGGCCGATTGCCGATTCGACAACCGGCAAGGCGATTGCCGTTGAACGGCGGACCCATCACCCGGCACTGGACGTGCACACGGCGCGCAAAGGGGGCGGGAGCGGCGGGTGAGCGGCAAGGCGAATCGCTGCCGCAGGCATCGCCATTGGATCACCAAATGAACGTCGCAGTCGCCCAAATGTCAGTTGCAGTTCGCGACACTGCTGTGGTTCGGGCGCGGCGCTACTGACGCGGACTTCCGTGAGGACTGGCGTGACAGCTCGCCTCGCGCTCGCCTGCGCTACGATTTGCCCCAAGGACAGCCGCGCTCCGGCTCTGGCACGTAGGGCGCGAGCACACGCGGGAAGAGGATGATCGGACATGACGTGGCGCTCGTTCAGCGGATCCCGTAACCCGTTTACCAGGTTGCTCGCCGTTGCCGGGGCGATGGTGCTTCTCGCGCCGGTCGGGGCGGGCGCGCAGGAACTGCGGGGCCGACTCGTGGGCGCGGTGACCGACGTCACCGGGGCGGTGCTTCCCGGCGTCACCGTGACCGCCTCGAGCGCGGCGCTGATCCAGGACCGGGTGGTGGTGACGGGAAGCCAGGGAGGCTACGTGTTCCCTGCCCTGCCGACCGGCGACTACTCCGTCACCTTCTCGCTGCCGGGGTTCCGCACCGTCGTGCGCGACAACGTCCGGATGACGCTGAACACGACGCTCAGCGTGGACGCCATGCTGGAGATCGGCGGGGTCGAGGAGACGATCACCATCGCCGCCGCAGCCCCGCTCGTCGACGTCCGGACGACCACGACCGCCGTCAACTTCACCGAGGAGCTGCTCGAGGACGTGCCGAACGCGCGGGACATCTGGGCCGCGATGGCGCAGGCGCCCGGGTTCCAGATGGAGGCCTACGACGTCGGTGGGTCGCACACCGGCACCCAGACCGGCTTCCAGGCCTTCGGCTTCGGCGACCAGCACCGCACACTGCTCGAAGGCATCAACGTGACCGAGGGGACGTCCTGGAACGCCGGCTACTTCGACTACGGCAGCCTGGAGGACTTCCAGCTCGGCGGCGCCGGGAACATGGGCGAGACGCACGGCCTGGGAGCCTTCCTGAACCTGACCATGAAGTCCGGCGGCGATCGCTTCTCGGGCGACATCTACGTCGACTTCCTGAACGACCGCACCGTGGGCGACAACGTGCCCCCCGCGCTCCGTGCGGGCGGCGGCGCGCTCGGTCCGTACCGGGCGCCGCCGGGAGGACTGCGGGCGGGCAATCCGGTCACGCTCCAGAGCGACGTGAACGTCGGGGTCGGCGGGCCGATCCGACCCGGCCGGGCATGGTTCTACACGGGGTACCGCCTGAACCACCAGGAGGAGCTGACGATCGGCCGCCCGGACCCGACGACGACGCAGCTCGAGAACTGGACCGCCAAGGTGACCCACCGGCTGGGCGGCGCGAGCCAGCTCGTCGGCTTCTTCAACCGGCGCGCGAAGCTGCAGCCCGAGCGCGGGCTCGGCACGGACCGGCCCCTCGAGACGGCGTGGTACCAGAGCTCGGTGAACATGCCGATGAAGCTGGAGTACCGCAATCCTGCCAGCAACCGGATGTTCCTGAACCTGCAGGTCGGCCACTGGATCAACCGGTTTCCCCTCTACCCGACCGGGACCCGCTCGTCGAGCGTGGAAGGGATTCCGGCGGGGAGGCTGGAGCTCAACACGGGCGACTACACGAACGCCTACGACTACTACCACTTCCGGACGATCACGAAGCCGCAGGCGTCCGGAAGCGTCACCTTCTTCGTCGACGACTTCGCCGGCGAGCACACCCTGAAGGTCGGCTTCGAGGTCTACCGCGAGCGTCTCAGCTTCCTCCGCATGCAACCCGGCGACCTGTTCTACCGGGACCTGGACGGGGCGCCGGCCGAGGTGGACATCTACAACACCCCCAACACCGGCGTGAACACCGTCCGCCACCTGTCCGGGTTCGTGCAGGACTCCTGGGCCGTGACCGACCGGCTCACCCTGAACGCCGGCGCGCGCTTCGACCGCTACGCCATGGGCTGGCCGGAGCAGTCCATCTCCCCGTCCCACTCGGACATCTGGGGGCCGCAACTCGTCGAGGCCCGCAACGTCCTGACGTGGGCCAACGTGGGCCCCCGGGTGGGGGCTGCGTTCGACCTGACCGGCGAGGGACGCTCCGTGGTGAAGGTCTTCGCGGGGCGCTTCTACTGGAACCCGAGCACCACCATCGTGGACGACGAGAACCCGGTGGGCCAGGCGGCGGCCCGCTACGTCTTCCTCGACCGGAACGGGAACCGGGAGCTGGACCCGGGGCCGAGCGGCGGGCTTGCGGACTCGCCGGAGCTGGGTCGGCGGATCGGGACGCTCGGCGGAGCGGGGACCGTCACCGTGGACGGGGACCTCACGAGCGCGTACGGGCACGAGGTCTCCACCCACTTCGAGCAGCAGGTAGCGGACCTTTCGTTCCGAGGCTCGTACGTCTACAAGAACGCCCGCAACCTCTACGGCATCGTCGACATGAACCGCGCGTTCGCCTACCGGATCCCCTTCGCGTACGCGGATCGCGGCGCGGACGATATCGACGGGACCGACGACGACCGGGTGCTCCAGCTCTTCGACCGGCTCCCGGACACCCCCGAGGACCGGCGCTACGTCAACCCGGGCCGGCACGGTCTGCCGTCGCCGGACGGCGACTACCACACCGTCGAGGTGGCGCTGCAGCGCCGGTTCACGGGGTTCACGGGCCGGTGGATGTTCCTGACCTCTTTGCTGCATACGTGGGCCGAGGCGCCGCTGCTGACGACATCCTCGACGAGCGTGCGCACGGCGGCGCGATTCGACTTCGTCGACGGCACGACGTACGAGTGGCAGCCCAACCAGGCGCGGTTCGGGCGCGTCGCGACCAGCTACTGGAACTACAAGCTGGTCGGCCGCTACGTGTTTCCGTACGAGATCGGGCTCACGGCCGCCTACCGGCTGCAGAGCGGCTTCCAGGTCGGCCGGCGGATCAACGTGCCGCTGCCGAACGCGGGCACGGAGCGCGTGATGGCCAACCCGTACGACGAC
>JAPOVI010000046.1:15623-47507 GCA_026708265.1 Acidobacteriota bacterium | reverse complement strand
ACTTCGGCCCGGAGCCCGAGTACAACTTCCAGTCGACGCCGCTGATGGTGGACGGCGTGATCTACACCACGGCAGGCTTGCGGAGGGCTGCGATTGCGGCCGACGCGGGGACCGGCGAGCTGCTCTGGATGCACCGCCTGGACGAGGGCGAGCGGGCCGAGGTGGCGCCGCGCCGCCGGTCCGGGCGCGGCCTGGCCTACCGCGACGACGGCGGCGACGGGCAGATCTTCTACGTGACGCCGGGCTATCGGTTGATCGGCCTGAACGCGAAGACGGGCGAGCGCCTCGGGGATTTCGGCGAGGACGGCATCGTCGACCTGATGCAGAACATGGATCAGGAGATCGACCCGCTGGCGGGGGAGATCGGGCTGCACGCGACGCCGCTGGTGGCGGGGGACACCGTCGTGATCGGGGCGGCGCACGTGCCGGGGAGCGCGCCGCGCTCGATGCGCAACACGAAGGGCTACATCCGGGGCTTCGACGCCGAGTCGGGCGTTCGGAAGTGGATCTTCCACACGATCCCGGGGGCGGACGAGTTCGGCAACGACACGTGGCTGAACGACTCGTGGCGCTACACGGGGAACACGGGGGTGTGGGGCCAGATCAGCGCCGACCTGGAGCTGGGCGTCGTCTATCTCCCGACGGAGATGCCGACCAACGACTACTACGGCGGCCACCGGCACGGCGACAATCTCTACTCGGACAGCCTGGTGGCGGTGGACATCGAGACCGGGGACCGGCTGTGGCACTTCCAGTTCATCCACCACGACGTCTGGGACTGGGACCTGCCGTGCGCCCCGATCCTGGCCGACGTCGTGATCGACGGGGAGTTGCGGAAGATCGTGGCGCAGCCGAGCAAGCAGTCGTGGCTGTACGTCTTCGACCGGGAGACCGGGGAGCCGATCTGGCCGATCGAGGAGCGCGAGGTGGAGCCCTCGAACGTGCCCGGCGAGCTCCTGTCGCTGACCCAGCCGTACGTGACCAAGCCGCCTGCCTACGACCGGCAGGGCGTCGACCTCGACGACCTGATCGACTTCACGCCCGAGCTGCGGCGGCGGGCGGAGGAGATCGCGTCGCGCCACCGCATGGGTCCCATCTTCACGCCGCCCACCGTCTCCGAGGCGGACGGGGTGTACGGCACGCTGATGCTGCCGTCCCAGGCCGGCGGCACGAACTGGCCGGGCGGCTCGTTCGATCCGGAGACGGGCATCATCTACCTCTACACGTTCACGCAGGTGGTCTCCCTCGGCCTCGTCAACGACCCCGAGCGGTCGGACATGAACTTCATCCGCGGTCGCGGCGAGGGCATCTCGGCCGCGGACGCGTCGCTGACCATCCAGGGCATCCCGATCGTCAAGCCGCCGTGGGGCCGCATCACGGCCCTCGATCTCCAGGCGGGCGAGATCCTCTGGCAGATCCCGCACGGCGAGACCCCGGACAACATCCGCAACCACCGGCTGCTCGCCGGGGTGGACGTCCCGCGCACGGGACGCATCGGGCGGGTCGGGACGCTGAACACGAAGACCCTGCTCATCGCGGGCGAGGCGGGCACGTTCACCACGCCGTCCGGCGAGGTGGGCGCGATGCTGCGCGCCTACGACAAGGCGACGGGGGAGGAGGTCGGCGCCGTCTACATGCCGGCCGGCGTCTCCGGGTCGCCGATGACCTACCTGCACGAGGGACGGCAGTACATCGTCACCGCGGTCAGCGGCGGCGGCTTCCCGGGCGAGCTGATCGCCTACCGTCTGCCGGAGGAGTAATCGCCCGAGGCTGCCGGCTGTCGGGACTCGCTCACGGCCGTTCCTCGATGCGGTAGAGGTGGGTGTCGGTGCGGAGGAACAGGGCGCCGTCCGACACCGCCATGGAGGCGAGGGTCACGCCGTCGAGCCGGTTGCGGGCGAGCTCGCGGAATTCGGTGCCGGGAGCGAGGACGGTGGTCACGCCTTCCTCGTTCTGGAAGTAGATCCGCCCGTCCACGAACACCGGCGAGGCCGAGTGGTTGCCGCCCAGCCGCTGCTGCCAGTGGATGTCGCCGGTGTGGGCGTCGACGCAGGTCGCGATGCCGAAGTCGGTGACGACGTACAGCTCGTCGCCGACCAGGATGGGCGAGGGCGTCAGCGGTGCGCCGCGCCGCAGCCGCCAGGCGATGTGCGAGCGCGTGACGTCGCCGGCTCCGTCCGTCCGAACGGCGAGGAGGACGGGCGTCTGGAACCCGGTGGAGACGAACACCATCCCGTGGCCGTGGACGGGCCGGGGGACGTTGGAGAACCCGTTGGGATAGCGGACGCGCCAGATCTCCTCGCCGGTCCGCGGATCGTGCCCGGTAGTCCGGAAGGCGCTGACGCCGACGATTTGCTCGCGGTCCCCGACGCTGATCGTGAGCGGCGTGGAGTAGGCCTGCGACACGGGGTCCGGACGCATGTTTCGCCAGCGCTCCTCGCCGGTTTCGGCGTCGACGGCCACGAGGAACGCGGTGTCGTAGCCGTCGATGCTCAGGATCAGCCGGCCGTCGTGGAGGATCGGAGAGCCGCCGTTCCCGTGCTGCGAGATGTAGGGGAACCGCGTGCGCCAGACGATCTCGCCGTCGGTAGCTACCGCCGCGGTGCCGGTGGCGCCGAAGTGGACGTAGACCCGCTCGCCGTCGGAGTCGGCGACCGCCGTCGGCGAGGCGAGGCTGTTCTTCGGATTGAGCGGGTAGACCTCGCTGCTGTCGAAGACCTCGACGTCGAGCGTCTGGTCGCCGGTCGCGACGTCGTAGGCGAGCAGGCGGAGCGAGCTCCCCGCGCCGGGTTCCGTCACGGCGCTCGTCAGCCAGATGCGCCCGTCCGCGATCACCGGCGACGACCAGCCGAGGCCGGGCACGGGGACCTTCCAGGTAACGTTCTCGGTCTCGCTCCAGGTGAGGGGAACTCCTGCGTCGGGAGCGTGCCCCTGCCCGGTCGGACCGCGGAACTCCGGCCAGTCGTCGGCGCCCGCGGGCGCGGCGGCGAGCGCGAGCACGGAGACGAGCGCGGCAACGGTAGCCGCCCGCCCGATGGTCGAAGCGCCTGCGATCATCGCTCCCTCCCGCCAGGATTGTACATTGCCGGCAGGCGGCCGCCTGATGCGTGCCGCGTCGATCCCGACTCCCCCCCATCGTCCGCGAATGAGGCCAGGGGCATGTCCATGGCCGAGGACAGGGCCGCTCCGAGACCCTGCACATTCGGCCGGAGCTCTGATGCCGGGGCGGCGCACGGCTTGCGATCGACTACCTGCGCTACGGCACGGAGACCCGGCACCTCGCCCTGTTCCCCGCCCTCCCCGAGGTCTTCAGCGACGTCGACACCATCAACTACGTCTTCCGGACCCATGCCCTGGTGCGGGTCCAACCGCGGACCGGTCGCATCCGGCCCTATGCGGAGGGCCTGTTGGGGTTCAGCTACGCCAACACCAGCACGTCGGCCGATCTGGGGGACGACGCGGGAGCCTCGACCACGCATCTCGCCGACTACGCGCCCAGCGTCGGTTTCGGAGGCGGGGTGTCGCTCCGGCTGGTTTCGGGGCGCCAGGCGGGGCTGAGCCTCGGCCTCGGCCTCCGATACCTCACGGGCGGCGACGTCGACTACCTCACCAAGGGCGCGATACGCCGTGACGCCGACGGCGTGAGCTTCGAGCCGAAGCGCTCGCCGCTGAGCATGCTGAGCACGCAGATCGGCATCGCGGTCGATTTCTAGTCGACGCGGCTTTCGGCCGGGCGGTGCACGGTCAGCGTCGGGGTCTCCGGGCCCGCAGCCGCGGGACCCCAGCGAGGGACCTCGCGGCAGTAGGACTCGAACGCGGGTCCGAACGCCCGCCGCGGGTCCGGCTCCTCCTTGACGACGACGAAGGCAGTCAGCCACGCCCAGTACGCCAACGCATAGCCGAGCCGCGCCGGGTTGGAGAAGAGCACTGCCTCGCGGAGGAGGGAGGAGCCGGGCGTTGCGCCGGCCGCTCGGGCCGTGACACAATGACGTGCTGCCAATAGCACGGACCCCGACCCCTGCAGCGTGGGGAGGCTGACAGCCATGTCGACGAGACCCTTCCCCTTCGCCGCGAGCCAGGCCGACGCGGCGCCGGAGCGCGCGGCGGACCCGGCCCCGCTCGACGACTTCCCCGGCTGCAACCCTCTGCGGATGACGTGGGAGGAGGTGTGGAGGTACGACGGACGCATCGAGTACTGGGATGCCGCCTCGTCCACCGCGTGGGTCCTCCGTGACGCCGGTTCCGTACATCAGGTTGCTCCGAGCGTTCTGGGCGAGATCCTGACCCGGATCGGGCTGGAGCGCGGATCGCGGATCCGCCGCTTCGGAGCCGTCTTCCTGATGGAGCGGGACGGCGCCGGGCGGCCGCATCGAGTGATGGCCGCCGACCAGACCGTCTACCTGCGCCCGGGGCGCTGGCTCCCGCGCGACCCGGCGATCGTGAGGGGCGAGGACCCGCTGCCGGACCTGATCCTGGAAGTGGATCACACCACCGACGTGCGGCGCAACAAGCTCGCCCTGTACGAGTCGTGGGGCTTCCCGGAGGTGTGGGTCGAGACACCGGACGAGCCTTCGCCGAGCCGCCCCAGCCGCCTGCGGCCCGGCCTGACCATCTACGTTCTCGACGAGGGCCGCTTCCGCACGGTGGACGAGAGCCGCGCCCTCCCCACCTGGACGGCGCCTGCGATCCACGCCGCGCTGAACGAGGGGACGCTCAGTCCGCGGACCCTCGCGGAGCTGACCCGGGTGGGCAGGGAACTCGGCCGCCGGGAGGGCACCACACCCGACGACGATCCGCAGCTCGGCCGGCACCGTCGCCAGGCCCACGGCGCGGGCCTCCGGGAGGGGCGGGCGAAGGGGCTGGCCGAGGGGATCGCCCGGCAGCGCGCGCTGCTCGGCCGCCTGGCGTCCCGCAAGTTCGATGCGGGCATCGCCGAGCGGGTCGTCCGGGCGCTGGCCGAGATCGACGACGCGGAGCGCCTCGCCGCTGCCGGCGACCGGATCATCGACTCCGACGACGGCCGCGACGTCCTGTCCCGCCCTCTGTGAGGCTTTCGCCCGGGCCGTCGCCGCCTGCCGGCCGACGAGCGCAGGTGCCCTCGCCGCGCTCGTCCCGCTCGCGGGCCGCAGCCGTCGGACCACTATAATCGGAGCCGCGGTGCCCGCGGCCCGTGTCGCCAGTCACCGGCGGCGCTCTCGGTCCCGGGCACAGGAGGGAAGCGACATGCGCGGTAGCTCGAGATCCGGAGTCCTCGTGGCGCTCGTGGCAGTGGCGGGCATCGCCATCGTGGTCACGGGCCAGGAGGCGGAGCCGCTGAGCGTCACGCCGGTGAAGGACGGGCTCTACTACATCAACGGGGTAGGCGGGAACGTCGGCGTGCGCGTGACGGACGCGGGCGTCGTCCTCGTCGACGACAAGTTCCCGCGCAGCGTCGCCGCCATCCGGGCGCGCGTCGCCGAGGTGACCGACCAGCCGATCCGCTACGTCATCAACACCCACCACCACGGCGACCACGCCGGCGGGAACGTCGGGTTCATCGACACCGCGGACGTCATTGCGCACGAGAACGCGCGGAAGAACATGATCCGCAACGAGCAGGAGGCGCCGCCGCGCATCGTCTACACCGACCAGACGGCGGTCCATCTCGGCGGCGTCGAGGTCCGCGCCCATCACCTCGGGCGCGGGCACACGAACGGCGACTCCGTCGTCTACTTCCCGGACCTCCGCACCGTCCACGGCGGCGACCTGCTGCACGGCACCGCGCCGTTCATCGACTACGCGAACGGAGGGAGCAGCAAGGAATGGCTCGGCGTCCTTGACGGCATCCTCGCGCTCGACTTCGACACCGCCATCCCGGGCCACGGCGGCCTGATGACGCGCGCCGACGTCGAGGCGTTCCGCGACCAGTTCGTCGCCGCCCGCACCCGGATGCGGGAGCTCATCGACGGCGGCCTCGCGAAGGAAGACGCCCCGGCGCGCATCGTGACCCCCGAGTTGAGTTGGACCACGGCCGAGAACGGCCTGTTCATGCGCCGCAGCATCCCCGGTTTCTACGACGAAATCGCGGCCGAGGAGCAATAGCGGAATCACGGTAACGTGTCCGAATCCGGGCTCGTCGACCCGCGAAGGGTTCGAGCCTCGATGTACGAACTTGCGACGCTGACTGTTCGCCGAGATGATGACGATGGAAACACGATCCTCGAGACATGAAGTGCGGAGACTGCCTGGCTGCGCGCTGGCGTTGCCGGCAATCGCGGCCTTCCTGGTGGTCGGCACGTCGTCGGCCGGTGCGCAGGACGTCGAGTGGCGCTCGTACGGGTCGGACGCGGCCGGGACGAAGTACTCGCCGCTCGACCAGATCAACGCCGAGACGATCGGCGACCTGGAGATCGTCTGGCGGCAGTCGGTGCTGCCGGATGCGGTCCGGCAGGGGAGCGACCTGACGCCGCCGGTGGCGTCGCAGAACACGCCGCTGATGGCGGACGGGCGGCTCTACATCAGCACGGCGCTGGGGACCGTTGCGGCGCTCGACGCGACCTCCGGCGAGGTGCTGTGGTTCGATACGCCGCCCGACCGCGACGGGGAGCCGTTCCAGCGGGTGCGGCAGACGCGCGGCGTCGCCTACTGGGACGACCCGCAGAGCGACGACGCGCGGGTCCTGGCCGTGGTCGGCGAGTACCTCGTGGCCCTCGACGCCGCCACGGGTGAGCGCTATCCCGACTTCGGGGACGGCGGGGAGGTCGATCTCCGGTTGGGATTCGACCGTCCGGTGGAGACGTTCAGATGAAGCTCGCCGCCGCTCGTCGGCGGCGACAGCGTCGTCATCGGTTCCGCGATGATGGACGTAACCAACCCCAACGTGCCCGCGATGAAGGAGATGCCCCCGGGCGACGTGCGCGGCTTCGACGTCCGCACCGGCGAGCAGGTCTGGATCTTCCGCACCATCCCGCGCGAGGGGGAGCCGGGCAACGAGACCTGGCTGACGGCCCTCACCGAGGACCGCGCGTCGTGGGAGTACAGCGGCAACACGAACATGTGGGCGTGGCCGAGCGCCGACGAGGAGCTGGGGTACGTCTACCTGCCGATCTCGACGCCGACCAACGACTACTACGGCGGCTACCGTCCCGGCGACAACCTGTTCGCGGAGAGCATCGTCTGTCTCGACGCGAAGACCGGGCGCCGCATCTGGCACTTCCAGGCCGTGCACCACGGCATCTGGGACTACGACTTCCCGGCGGCGCCGAACGTCATCGACCTCGAGGTCGAAGGAAGGGACGAACCGGTCAAGGCGCTGGCCGCGGTGAGCAAGCAGGCGTTCACCTACGTCTTCGACCGCGTCACCGGCGAGCCGATCTGGCCGATCGAGGAGCGCCCGGTGCCGCCCGGCGACGTGCCGGGGGAGTGGTACGCGCCCACCCAGCCGTTCCCGACCAAGCCGCCCCCGTTCGACCAGCAGGGGACGACGGTGGACGACCTGATCGACTTCACGCCGGAGCTGCGGGCGGCGGCGCTCGAGGTCTTCAACCAGCACGTGACGGGGCCCCTCTTCACGGCGCCGTCTCTCGTCGACGCCTCGCCCGGCGGCAACCGGGGGACGCTTCAGATGCCGGGGGTGGTCGGGGGCGCCGACTGGGGCGGGTCGGCCGTCGATCCGGAGACCGGGATCCTCTACGTCCCGTCCGTCCACAGCGAGTCGGTCATCGGCATCGTGCCGTCCGAGCACCCCCGCTCCGACATGCGGCTGGTGGTCGAGACCCTCAACCTGCTCGAGGGCCCGAACGAGCTACCGCTCTTCAAGCCCCCGTACGGCCGGCTGGTCGCCATCGATCTGAACCGCGGCGACATCCTCTGGTCGGTCGCCAACGGCGACGGCCCGCGGGATCACCCGTTGCTTGCGGACCTCGACCTCCCGCCGCTCGGGCAGCCGGGCCGCGTGTCTCCCCTCGTCACGAAGTCGCTGGTCTTCCTCGGCGAGGGCGGCAACAGCGGCGTTGTCGTGCTCCAGCCCATCTGGGGCGGCGCGGGCGGCAAGCAGTTCCGCGCCTACGACAAGCTGACCGGCGACGTGGTCTGGGAGAAGGAGCTGCCCGGCGGCACGACGGCGGCGCCGATGACCTACATGGTCGACGGGCGGCAGTACATCGTCGTCACCGTCGGCTGGGAGGACATGCCGAGCGAGTACATCGCCCTCGCCCTGCCGTAGTCGTCATGATGGACGGCGCATCGAACGCATCAGCCGTGTTCTCGAAAGCGGTAGCCCGGGCGCGGTCGTGTTTCCTGGCATGCGGTCTGTCGCCGGGGCCTTCGCCCGGCGACCGTTCGAGCACGCTTGCTCGTTGCATTGCTTGAAGTCTGACCGCAAATGCAGGGACTTGCGCTCGTTGACTACGACAATCTCTGCCCGGATGCCAGGTCTGAACCGGAGGTCGAGATCTGTACGGCGGACCTCCTCGACCTTCTGGCTGGTGCCTCACAGGCCGTGTTCCCGGGTCTGAGCGAGTTGGACGTACGTCTGTACGGCGGCTGGATCGATGAGCACGGTGTTCACAGCGAGTCCGCGCGCTGGCTGTTGCCGCTGCTTCCTGCGCTCCGCGGCCGACGGCAAGGATTGATCGTGAGGCCCACACTTGCTATAACGATGCTTCAGTTCCCCGGTGTCGAGCTGCGAGGTACGGTGCGGCTCCAGGGTACCAAGCGCAGACGGCAGAAGATGGTCGATGGCATGTTGGGGTGTGACGCCGTCTTTGCCGCCACGCTCGGCCAGTCTCCGGTCGGAATCGTCAGTGACGACGATGACCTATTGCCCGCCGCTCTGTCGGCGCATTCCGCCGACCGGGCGGATGCGGTCCTGATGCGGCGTCGCGCTCCCGGCCAAGGGCTCAACGATCGATCCGCGAAGGAGTGCGGACTACGTATCCGGTGCTTGGAGCAGACACCCTCATGACCGACTACTTCGCGTACTGGAAAGGACGCATCCGGCACGATCTGGCTTCGTTCGGAGACCCGGGTGCAAGTGTCGACGTCGATGGGTCGGACCGCAGATTCCGTGCTAGTTGGACCATGCGCAGCGAACTTCGGGAGGCGACGTTCTCCATCTCACGGGACGAGGGCGTCTGGGTCACCGCGGGGAGCGCTCGTCGCATTCCCTACCGCGCTTTCGTGTCGGGACCCGGCATGGCGGATCTGCGCCACGTCGCGCGGATGATTCAATCGACGCGGAAACCGACGCTGTACATCGCGGCGCAGGCAACGTCTCCGAACGGTTCTGGACCAGCGATAGACGTCCTTACCGAGTTGCTCGCTGACGAGGCGGACGCGACGCGGGTGATGATGGTGACAGGCGGGGCAGGCGCCGGAAAGACGAGCGTCCTTCGGGAACTCGTGCGGCGCGGTGCGGAAGCCTATCTGAACGGAAGCGCGCCCAGGCTGCTGCTCTACGTGAACGCTCAGGGAAGACCACTTGCACGGCTGAACGAGGCACTGGCGACGGAGTTGCAGGACCTGAGGGTGGGTCTGACCTACCATTCGATTGCGGTTCTGGCTCAGCTCGGGGTCCTTGTTCCGGTTATCGACGGATTCGACGAGCTGCTGGGCGTCAGCGGTTACGACGACGCCTTCAGTTCACTCGGGCGATTCATCGAGCAGCTGCATGGAGAAGGGCAGATTCTCGCGTCCGCCCGGTCCACGTACTACGAGGAGGAGTTTCTGGAAAGGGCTGGGCGAGCTTCGGCCACCGGCGATCAGGCGTGGTCCCACGTGCCGGTTCGGATCCAGGAGTGGTCCGATGACGATCGACAGAAATACTTGGACAGATGGAGCGAGCAGAGAGGCTGGTCTTCGTCGGAGGCACAGGCGTTCAGAGCACGAGTGACACGCGCGTTCAAGGACCAGGTTGCCCTGGCCCAGAAGCCGATGTTCTTCACTCGAGTTGTGGATCTCTTGCAGCACGACGCCTCGTTCGCCGGCGGCGACGATCTGCTGCGCACGCTCGTCCGCGAGTACTCTTCGAGGGAACTGAAGGAGAAGCTCCTGGATCGACAGTCGCGACCCCTCATGACCGGCGACCAGTTCGAGGACTTGTTGCAGGAACTTGCGGAGGAGATGTGGAACCAGGAGACCCGTGGACTCGACGTCGGCTCGATTCGGTTCGTCGCCGAGTACTTCGTACATGACGCCGGACTGCCGGACGCCGCGAGGCAGGTGATCGTGGAGCGGCTGCCGGCAATGGCATTTCTCGGGCGGGGGGACGGGCCGGCGGAGCGTGGCGGGATCGCGTTCGAGCACGAGTTGTTCTTCTTCTATTTTCTCGCCAGAGCGATTGCTGCCCGGCTCGACGCAACAGGCGTGGATCTGCGCGCGATATTGGGTCGGTCCGCGCTGCCCGAGGAAGTTGCCGATCGGGTGGCACGGGACTTGGCCGGGTCGGATGCACCGGCCGCGGGCAACCGGTTGCAGGAACGACTGGATCGTCTTTCGAAGGCGGCCGAGCAGGAGAGTCGGCGCGCGGCGCAGGTACGGGAGAACGCAGGGCTACTTGTCATGGCGCTTATGCGGGAGCACGGTGGTCGGGATGCCGTTGAAGGGTGCAAGATTCGGTCTGTGGTATTCCCGGGTAGCCATCTGAGGAACGTTACCTTGAACCGCTGTACGTTGGACGGCGTCGACATGCGGCGCACCGACTTGGCAGCGACCCGATTCGTGGGGTGCGAGGCGCGAGCGGTGCGGCTGTACGAACCGAGGGTGAGCCGAGAGTCGACGCGACTGGAGTTGGCGGGGCTCGGCGTGGATGACGTGGCAGGGATTCGAGTGGTCGAGGATGGGGGGGATACGAACTACGAGCCATCGTTCATTATCGATGCACTGCGGTCGTGTGGAACGCCGATCGCAGAGGATCCCGCACCCAAGGGCCTGGCGGTGCCAGATGAAGAGATGAAGCTGATGGAGGGCCTGATGCGGGCGTACAGGCGAACTGCCCTAGTGTGCTTGCAGGATGACAACCTGTCGGGCCTCTTTGCGGACCGGCGATGGCCAAGGCTTCAGGAAGAGCTGTTGACACACGGCATCGTGAAGTTGGAGGAACGCGCCACCAGGGGACGACCAAAGCAGTTTCTGCGCCCACAGTTCCTGCCGAAGCAGATCATGGCGGGCCGCGTTGGGCGTCCCGACACGGAACCGCAGATCCGTTCGTTGTGGGAAGCTCTGGCGACCAGCGCACAGTAGCTGGAGCACGCGACCGCGCGACGGAGGAGCTTCACGCTCATGCCGGTCGCGCCGAACCGGGTTCATCCAGATCACATACGTGGTCGAAGATCACCGTCGCAGCGCGGACGCAGGCGGTGCGGATGGCTTCCCAATCATGCCAGCGGGCTTCGAGGTGGCGGTACTCCGCCAGAGTCGTACCGTCGAGGTCGTAGGGCTTCGGACTTGCGAGCTGGGCGAGCATCTGCTGGAGAGCGGACTCGCCGCTGGGTTGCGGATAGAGCACGTCGAAACGCGCGCACGCCTCGGCGGTCGCAGAGTAGCCGATGCGATCGGCAACGGCAGCGAAGTCCACGTAGTCGCGGGTGGCGTTTCGCCGAAGCAGCAGGAAGCCCTTGATTCGGAGGATCTCCGCCTCGGTGGGGATCGTGATCTGCTGGTCTCCGACGGACCGCGTGGTCGTCTCCAGCGGTTCGGCGCGGATGAGTCGCCGAATCCCGGTTTCGATCCCGTCGAGGCTTCCGAGGATGAGGACGGGTCGGTTCACGCGCGCCGTCCTCCATCCTGCCGCGGATTCCAGTTGACCGAGGACCGTGTCGAGGTGCGACCGCAGATCGGTCAGGACATGATCGGCGTCGCGGGAAGCCCGGTGGCCGGCGGGGAGGCCCGCCGCCGTCCCTCCAACGAGCACCGCGCCGGGAAGCAGCACCTGCAGGCGCGCAGCCGCCGAGAGCACTTGCTCCCAGTCAGGCAGTGCTCCGGCAGCGGTGCGCGCGGACATAGTGCAACCAGAAGTGATGGCGCTGGGCGTCGGTGGACCGGGCACACGCGCGGCAGACGCGCTCTACGCGGTCCAGGAGCGATGGATCCGCGCGAACGGCCCGGCGCAGGTCGGCCCACTCGGTCCAACGGCCGCGAGCGATCACGTCGTCGATCGCCGCTAGCGAGTACCGCCCGTGGTTGAGGTGACGGTGACGCACATCGGATTCTCGCATGCGGGACATGCCGTGCGAGTACGTCGCGCTCGCGCAACCTGAAGAGTCCGTCGGCTTCGTCCTCGATTGTTGCCCGCTCGGCGTGCCGGCCGCAATCCGGCCGCACCACCTGGGCTCCCGGCACGCTCCGATCCCTTCGTGGCGACGGGCCTCCCTGCGGCTCCTGCAGGCAACGTCAGGATTCCTTCAGGAAGACGTAAGCGGAAGTTCAGTTGAACGGCCTTCCGCGCTACCGGATGCTGTGCGCCGGCTTCGGACCAGAGGATCGGACCAAGGAAAGGACTGCAGCGTGATCGCATCGACGATTCGGATGAGCGGGCAGCCCGCACGGCGGATGGGCCCGCTCGCGGCGGTGGTGGTGGTGGCGGCGTGGCTCGGCCCACTCGCTGCTCGAGCGGCGGAAGGGCAGGAGCTCGGTTCCGTGCGGGGAACGGTTGTGGACGAGGCGGGCGGCGCGGCGTTGGCCGGAGCCGTGATCACTCTCGAGGAGCTCGGGCTCTCGACGACTACAGGCTCGGACGGGGCGTTCGTCATCGACGGGGTCCCTGCCGGCGACTACACGCTGACGGTAGCCCGGCAGGGGTTCGCGCCGCTCACGTCCTCCATGGCCGTGGCCGCGGGGCTGCCGATTCGTCTGGATCTGCGCCTCCCGGCAGCGGAGTTCGAGGAGCAGGTCGTCGTCACCGGGCTTCGCAGCGAGCTGGCGCTGGCGGACGAGACGGAAACCGGCAGCCGTCTGGGCTTGACCGCCATGGACGTACCGGCGTCCATCGACGTGATCGACAGCTCGGTCATGGCATCGCGAGGCTACCAGCGCATCAGCGACGCCGTGGAGACCACGCCGGGTGTGGTCGTCGGACAGAACCCGGCCGCGCCCTCGAGCTTCTCGATGCGCGGCTTCACGCGGTCGCAGATCACCGTGCTGCGCGACGGGATCTGGCTCGGTCCGGCCAACATGGTCATGCGGCCGCAGAACACCTTCAACCTCGATCGGGTGGAGGTGCTGCGCGGGCCGTCGTCGGTCCTCAACGGGCAGGGCGCGGTGGCCGGCACCGTCAACGCCATCACGAAGCAGGCTACGCCGACCACGACGACGCAGTGGAACGCGCTCCTGTCGTACGGGCGCTTCAACACGTATCAGACGTCGGTGGGAGTGAACGGTCCGCTGAGCGAGTCGCTCTGGTACCGGCTCGACTTCAGCGGCTACGGATCCGACGGTCACGTCGAACGGATGGAGCCGAGTTCCGCGAACCTGACGGGGAGCCTGCTGTGGCGGCCCGGCTCGCGCGCCGAGCTGACGTTCAGCTTCGACCTCCTGGACGACGACGTCGGCTCGTACTTCGGCACGCCGCTGCTGCCGGACGCGCACGTCGTCGAACCGCTCGACGTCATCACGACGACGACCGGGGAAGGCATCGATGCTCGCACGCGCTTCCTCAACTACAACGTGGGAGACGCCATCAACGACTCGCGGCAGCTCCTGCTTCGCTCGGATGCGGAGTTCCGCCTGAGCGACCAGGTCACGCTCCGCAATACGCTCTACGGGTTCGGCGCGGACCGGGACTGGCAGAACGGCGACGGCTTCGCCTACTGCACCGCCGTCGTGGACGTGTGCCGGCGCGTCGGCGAGGTGCAGCGCTACTACGGCTACTTCTGGCTCGACCACGACCAGCGTCTCGTCGGCGACCGCCTGTTGCTCGACGTGCGCACGCCGACGGGCGGAGGCGAGAACCGGTTGACGATCGGCGTCGAAGCGTCCGCGCTCGACTTCGAGAGGACCCGCGGCTTCCGGATCAACGTGCCGCAGGTCCCGGGCGACGGCGTCGATCTGCTGAATCCGGTGCCGGGCGTCTACGGGCCGCGCGAGCTGCGCGGCATCGCACCCACCTACATCGACTCGCGCGCGTTCTTCATCGAGGACTCCCTGGCCGTGACGAGCCGCCTGCGGGTGACCGGAGCCCTGCGCTATGAGGCGATGCACCTCGAGCGCGTCAACCTGAACGCCGCGCGGGAGGTCGAGGGAGGCGGCTTCGAGCGCCCCTTCCGGTGGTGGAGCTGGCGCGGCGGCGCCGTCGTGGACCTCCGCAGCGACCTCGTTGCCTACGGACAGATCAGCAACGCCAAGGATCCGGTGGACGCCAACATCTTCCTGGTCAACTCCAACCGGGACTTCGACCTGACCGATGCGCGGCAGTGGGAGATCGGGCTGAAGGCGGATCTCGCGGGCGGACGCACGCAGGTGACGGCCGCCTGGTTCGATATCGAGCGGGACGACGTGCTCGAGCAGTTCGCTCGCGACAGCGCGACGACCATCGGCGGCATCGCCTCCCGCGGCTTCGAGCTTGCGGCGGCGGCGAACCCGTCGGAAGGGGCGCGCCTCGGAGCCAATCTGGCCATCACGGACGCGGTCTTCGCACCGTCGGCCAACTTTGTGCAGTTCGCCGGGAACACCCCGCCCAATGTGCCGACGGTCCTCACCAACCTCTGGGGCACCTACGGGGGCAGCGGCGCCGCCCCGGTCGAGGTGGGCGGCGTCGTCCGTGTCGTCGGCGACCGGCAGGCCAACAACGCCAACACGATCGCCCTGAACGGCTACACGCGGGCTGACGCCTGGATCGCGTGGGTGCACGACCGGGTGCGGCTGACGTTCAAGGTCGACAACCTGACCGACACGGCGTACGCCTCCTGGTCCGACGTGTTCTACCTGGGCCACACGGATCCGTCGTTCTTCTACGCCAACACGCTGATGCTGGGCGCTCCGCGGATGTACTCCGTCATGCTGCAGACGTCCTTCTGAAGGCTGGTTCGCGGCCATGGATCCGCGCAACCGGTCGGCGAGGCGAGCCCCGGCCCGCGTGCGGCGCTGGTTGATCTGGACGCACCGCTACGTCGGGATCCCTCTCAGCCCGCTGTTCGTGCTCTGGTTCGTCTCCGGCGTCGTGATGATGTACACCGGCGGCATGCCGGAGTTGACTCCGGCCGCGCGCATCGAGCGCCGCGAGGCGCTCGATTTCTCCGCGATCCGCCTGATGCCGGCGGCGGCCGCGGAGCGCGGCGGAGTCGCGCAACCGCCCGAACAGGGGAAGCTGCTGTCGGTCATGGGGCGGCCGGCCTACCGTTTCGACGGTGCCACCGTGTTCGCCGACACCGGCGAGCGGCTCCCACCGCTCGGGCCGCAGGAAGCGCGGGAGGTGGCGCGCCGGTTCACCGAGGCACCGGCGTCGGCAGTGGTGTACGACCGAAGGGTCGCGAAGCCGGATCAGTGGATGCTGATCGCCCAGCAGTTCCTGCCGGCGCACAAGCTGCGGGTGTCGGACGGCGCCGGGACCGAGCTGTACGTCGAGCAGCGGACGGCCGAGGTCGCGATGGTGACGACGCGCCGCAGCCGGGCGCTCGCGTGGGTCGGCGCGATCCCGCACTGGTTCTATCTTCCCGCACTCCGGATCGACCGGCCGCTCTGGGAAGCCGTCATCGTCTGGACCTCGGCAATCGGCTGCCTGATCGCGATCACCGGCCTGCTGCTCGGGGTGACGCAGTTCCGATGGAGGCGGCTACAGCGCTCCCAATCGCGCATTCCGTACGTCGGCTGGCTTCGCTGGCACTACCTCACCGGCGTCGTCTTCGGACTCGTGACGTTGACCTGGGTGTTCAGCGGGCTGCTGTCGGTGCAGCCGTTCGCGTGGATGACGGCACGCGGCCTCGAGGTACCGTCCGAGGCGCTCGGCGGCGGGCCGCTCGTGCTGGGTGGCTTCCCGGCGATGGACGGCGCGGCGTGGGATCGGGTGACCTCCGGGCGGTCGGTGAAGGAGATCGTCCTGCTGCGCATCGACGGCAAGGCACACTACGAGGTGCACCTGGACCGGGCGCCGAAGGCCTCCGGGGATCGCAGCGGGCAGGAGCGGTTGGTGGTTGCAGCGAGCACGCTGACGCCGCGACAGGTGCCGTTCGATGCGCAGGGGCTGCGGGAGCGGCTGCGGGCGGCGCTGCCCGCCATCCCGATTGCCGGGGCGACGCAGCTCGAGTCGTACGACGGCTACTATTACGGCCGCGGCCCGGATCGCCCCCCGCTACCGGTGATTCGCGTCCGGTTCGACGACCCGATGCGGACGTGGATCTACGTGGATCCCGTGGCGAACCGCATTGTCGGGAGCGTCCACCGCTACAGTCGCCTGGAGCGCTGGCTGTTCAACGGCCTGCACAGCCTGGACTTCGCCTTCTGGTACGACCGCCGTCCCCTGTGGGACGTCGGCCTCATCGTGCTCATGCTGGGCGGCCTGGCGTCCAGCGGCATCGGCCTGTGGCTCGGCGTCGGACGGATCCGCCGGGCGCTCGGCCGGTAGCCTGAAACAGGCTCCGGGACTTCGGCCTGGGCGGCCTCTCCACGGCGTCGCGGAACCGACTGGAGATGCGCGCCTGGACGACGCGACGCCTCCGGGTCACGTGAAGCGGCAGTCTCCCGCCCGCGGGCTACCGGGGCTCCGACCGCAGGACCACAACCGGGACGACGAACATGTTCAGTGCCGTCGAGGACACCAGGCCGCAGACGATGACCAGCGCCAGCGGCGCCTGAATCTCGCTGCCCGGCGCGCCCGCTCTGAGCGCGACGGGCAGTAGCGCCAACCCGGTCGAGAGCGCCGTCATCACGATCGGCACCAGACGATCCGCCGAGCCGCGGAGGATCGCGTCGCGCAGGTCGAGGCCCCGGTTCTCCTCGCGCAGTCGGCGGATCCGGGACACCAGCATGATGCCGTTCCGCGTGGCGATGCCGAACAGCGCGATGAAGCCGATCAACGCCGCGATGGAGAGCACCCCGCCACCCAGGAACACTCCCGCCACGCCTCCGATGAGGGCCAGGGGCAGATTGAGCATGATGATCGCGGCATCGCGCGGCGAGCGGAAGGCGTTGTAGAGGATCAGGAAGATCCCGGCCACGATCGCGACGCTCATCCCCAGCAGCAGACGTTCGGCTTCCGCTTCCGCTTCGAACTGCCCGCCGTACTCCACGCGATACCCCTCCGGGAGCATCACCTCCGCCGTCATCCGCTCGCGGACGTCGGCCACGACGCTTCCCAGGTCGCGCTCCGCCACGTTCGCGGTGACGACGATTCGCCGCTGCGCGTTCTCCCGGCCTATGAAGTTCGGCCCGCGGTCCTCGACGATCTCGGCCACGCTCCCCAGGGGCACCCGCGCGCCGCCCGGCATGTCCAGCCTTGTCTGCCACATCGCTTCGAGATCCGCCAGGTCGGTCGTGGCATAGCGCAGCACCAGCGGCACGGCCAGTTGTCCGTCGATGATCTGCCCCACCCTCCGACCCAGCAGCGCGGTCTCCAGCGTGGACGCCGCCTGCCCGGCCGGCAGCCCGTGCCGCGCCAGTGCCGTCCGGTCGAAATCGACCCGCACCGTCGGAATGTCGGCCTGTGGCTCCAACGCCGCGTCCACCAGCCCGGGGATGCCCTCGACGGCCGCGAGGCTCCGGGCCCCCAGCGCCCGCAGCACGGAGAGCTCCGGCCCGAAGACCTTGACCGCGATGTTCGCGCGCGCCCCGGAGAGCATGTGATCGATGCGGTGCGAGATCGGCTGCCCGATGGTGATGCTGGTGCCCGGCACCAGCGACAGCCGCTCGCGAATCTCCTCCAGCACCACACCCTGGGGCCGGCCGCCCGACGTCAGCCGCACGTCGATCTCGGCCGACTCGACCCCCTGGACGTGCTCGTCCAGCTCGGCCCGCCCCGTCCGCCGCGCCGTCGCCGCCACCTCCGGCACGTCCAGCAGCAGGCGTTCGATGCCGCTCCCCAGCGCGTTCGATTCCTCCAGGCTCGTACCCGGCAGCGTCACGGCGCTAATCACCAGGGCGCCCTCGTTGAACGCCGGCAGGAAGGCGCGTCCCATTCCGGGGACCGCCGCCAGGGACGCGACGAGCAGGAGGCCGGCGATACCCATCACCATCGCCGGCCGCCGAAGCACCCTCGCCAGCAACCGGCTGTACGCCCGCCGCAGCGCCGCAGCCAGGGCGGGCTCGCGACCCTCCCGAATGCGCCGCTCGCCCGGCAGCAGAAGCGCGCACAGGGCCGGCGTCACGGTCAGCGCCACCACCAGCGACGCCGCGAGCGCGATCAGGTAGGCGAGCCCCAGCGGTTGCAGCAGACGCCCTTCGACACCCGCCAGAGCGAACAGCGGCAGGAACACCAGCATCACGATGAGCGTCGCGTAGACGATCGATGCCCGGATCTCCCGACTGGCCCGGTAGACCACCTCCAGCGCCGGCCGCCGCGACGCCTCCGGCAGGGCCGCGTTCTCTCGCAGGCGCTTGACCACGTTCTCCACGTCGACGATGGCGTCGTCCACCAGCGCGCCCACCGCGATCGCCATGCCCCCCAGCGTCATGCTGTTGATGGAGAGGCCCGCCAGCCGCACACCGACGACCGCGGCCAGCAGCGACAAGGGGATCGCCAGGAGCGTGATGGCGCCGGCCCGCAGGTTCGCGAGAAACAGCAGCGTCACGAGGACGACCAGCAGCGTGCCGTCCCGCAGCGCTCCGTTCAGGTTGGCCAGCGCCAGCTCGATGAAGTCGGCCTGGCGGAACAGCCGCCCGTCGAGCTGCATGCCGGCCGGCAGCTCTCCCTGAATCTCGTCCAGCACGCCGTCCAGCTCCCGGGTCAGCGCCAGCGTGTTGACGTCGGGCTGCCGGTGGATGCCGAGAATCACGGCCGGCTGCCCGTTGCGCGAGCCCTCGCCCCGCTTCAGCGACGTTCCCAGCCGCACGTGCGCCACGTCCCGCACCCGAATCGGACGGGTGTCGCGGGTGGCGATGACGGTGGCGCCGATCCCCTCGGCGTCGTGGGCGCGACCGGCTCCGCGGATCAGGTACTCCTGCCCGCCGGTGCGGCGGAAGCCGGCCGACGTGTCGCGGCTTGCTCGGCGCACTGCATCCTCGACCGCGCTCAGGGCGATGCGGTAGTCCGCCAGCCGCTCCGGGTCGACGAGCACCTCGAACTGCCGCCGCTCGCCGCCGATCACCGTCACCTGCGCAACGCCCGACGTGGCCAGCACTCGTCGACGAACCACCCTCTCCGCCGTCGTGCGCAGCTCCAACGGGGTGTGCACGGACGACTGAAGGGCGACGAACATGATCTCGCCCATGATCGACGACAGGGGCGCCATCAGCGGCGGAGCGACATTGTCCGGCAGCATCCCGGCCGACGCGGCCAGCCTCTCGCTCACGGTCTGCCGGGCGCGCAGCACGTCGGCGCCCCAGTCGAAGTCGACCCAGACCACCGCAATTCCGACCGCGGTCGACGAGCGTACCCGCCGCACGCCCGTCGCGCCGTTCAGAGCCGCCTCTATGGGATAGGTGACCAGCGCCTCCATGTCGGTCGGCGCCATTCCCTCTCCTTCGACCAACACCGTCACCGTCGGCGCCGTCAGGTCCGGCAGGACGTCGACCGGCGTCCGCACCGCCACGTAGGAACCGCCGACGAGGAAGGCGGCCGTGAGGGCGAGCACCGCAAGGCGGTTGTCCAGTGACCAGCGAATCAGCGCGTCGAGCAGCATGGTCCGTACCTGCTTCGCAACGCACCGAGTGTAGTGAACGGCCGGAACCACGCTTCCTTAAGATTTGCTGAACTGGCAGCGTTCCGAGCGGGTCGCCTGAGCGCACTCCCACGCAGGACTTCAGGGAATCTTCACGATCACTTCAGGTGCGGAACCGATGTGTCACCGGTAGGCTCTTGGGGCGCTTGTGCTTCTGCACGTGCGCACCGTCTTCGGCGAAATCGAACCGCGAACGAACCAGGGAATCCTACCGATGAAGAAGCGAACCGGGGATCGGCGCGCAGCACGCGGCACGAGGCGGTCGGCTTTGCGCGACCGGATCCAGGCACCCTCGGCCCAACGGCCCGCCCTGCTACTGGCCATCGCCGCCGTCGCCCTGTTCGGCTTCCCCGCCGGGGTCCTGGCCGACGACCTCTCAGGCCGGGTCATCGACCCACAGGGAAGCGTCGTCCCGCGAGCCGAGCTCCTCCTCTACGAGCGCACAGGTGGTGGTCAGCTTCGGGAGGACGTCTCCGGCCCCGACGGGCAGTTCACCTTCTCCGACATCCCGAGCGGCGAGTACGTTCTCGAGGGCCGGGCGTCCGGAGGGTCCCTGTCCGGCTCCGCCGTGGTGATCGTCTCCGGCGACCGGATTCTCGATCTCGAGCTGGCCATCTCGGGCATCACGGCCGAGGTCGTCGTCACGGCGTCGACGACGCCCCTGGCGATTCAGGAGGTCGCCAAGGCGATCGACGTCGTCGACGCCGAGGAGATCGCGCTGCGGAACGAGCTGTCGGTCACCGAGGCGATCCGCACGATTCCCGGAATCCGGGTGCAGACGCTCCGCGGGCCCGGGAGCTACACGACGATCCAGACCCGCGGCCTGCGCGGCCACGACACGGCGCTGCTGGTCGACGGCATGCGCTTCCGCGACGCCGCGAGCCCGCAAGGTGACGCGACGGCGTTCTTCGAGAGCCTGGCCACGGTCGACACGGAGCGGATCGAGGTGCTGCGCGGCTCCGGGTCGTCGCTCTACGGCTCGAGCGCCATGGCGGGGGTCATCAACGTCACCTCCCGCACGGGGGCCGGCCCGCCGCAGGGCGACGTGCTCATTGAGGGCGGCGGCCTCGGGCTCGTCCGGACCGTACCTAGCATCCGCGGCGGTACGGCCAACAACCGGCTCTCCTACAGCGCCGCGATGGCCTACATCAACATGACGGGGGGCGTGCGCGGCGAGAACCCCTACGAGAGCATCTCGCCGCAGGCGACCCTCCGCTACCACTTCACGCCGGGGCTTTCCGCGACCGGCCGCATCTGGTACACCCGCGACGACCTGCGCCTGACCGAGAGTCCCGCGTTTCCGGCCGCGGTGACCGACAACTTCCCGGCCGCCGGCATCGTGCCGGCGCGGGCGCTCGCAACCGACCAGCTCGCCCGCTTCGAGGCGGGGCAACCGTACCAGGCGGGCGGCGCCACGTTCGTTCCGAGCCAGAACGACCCGGACGCGAACCGGGAGTCCTCGTTCCTCATCGGAAGCGCCGCCGTGCAGCACACGGTGGCCGCGAACACGACCTACCGGATCAGCTACTCCGGCGTCGACACGAACCGGGCGTTCCTCGACGGCCCACTCGGGGGCGGTCCGTTCGAGCCCGCCACCAGCAACCGCAGCCGCTACGACGGCCGCACCGACACCCTGCAGGCGCGCCTCGATTCCGTGTTCGGCACCTCCAACACCTTCAGCGCCGGCTACGAGCTGGAGCGGGAGGAGTACTTCAGCGCCCGGTCGGACACCGCATCGACGGTGACGATCGGCTCGCTCAGCCACTCCCTCTACGCGCAGGACCGGCTGGACTTCCTGAACGGCCGCCTGCAGGCGACCGTGGGTGGGCGCCTGCAGGCCTTCAGCCTCCAGGACCCGTCGTTCGTAGGCAGCGACCACCCGTATGCGGGCGTCCCCTTCGACGCGCCCACCGCGTACACCGGAGACCTGTCGGTCGCCTACTTCCTGCCGGAGAGCGATACGAAGCTCCGCGTGCACGTCGGCAACAGCTATCGGGCCCCCGCGTCCTTCGAACGCTTCGGCGGCTCGTTCTCCTCGTTCTCGGGCTCCTACAGCTTCTGGGGCGACCCCGGTCTGAAGCCCGAGCGATCCGTGGCGTTCGACGCGGGCGTCGACCAGTGGCTGGCCAATTCCAGGGTGCAGTTGACGGGCACGTTCTTCTACACCGACCTCCTCGAGACGATCATCTTCGACTTCGCCAACTTCCCGGCCGCCACGGATCCCTTCGGCCGGTTCGGCGGCTACCGTAACACCGGCGGCGGGCAGGCGCGAGGCGTCGAGCTGAGCGTGCAGGCGGCGCCGGCCGCATCGAGCAGCCTGCGGGTCGCCTACACCTACACGGACTCGGTGTCGGAGACGCCGACGATCGGCGACGACTTCTACGGCATTCCCGGGCTCTCCGACCACATGTTCACGCTGACCGCCACGCAGTGGATCGCCCGGCGGGTGAACCTCGCCTTCGACCTCTTCGCGGTCAGCGACTACTACCTCTCGCCGTACGGGGCGGGGGGGCGGCAGATGATCTTCGGGGGACCGGTGAAGGCGGACCTCGTCGTGCGCTACGACCTGCCGACCGGAGATGCGCTGCGGCTCGATCTCTATGGGAAGGTCGACAACCTCTTCAACAACTTCTACTACGAGGACGGTTTCCTCGGTCCCGGCCGGTGGGCGATCGGCGGAATGCGGTTTCGCTACTGAGCGCGATCGTCAGCACGGCAGTGCACTACCGCAGATGACGTCCAGGCCCTTTGTCCCGACCAGCAGGGGGTAGCCCGATGCAGAGCAACGCCGAGCGGAAGCTCACGGACCGCGCCGACGTCAGGCACCTGCTGCGGCGGCTTGCGTTCGCGGCCACCGAGTCGCTCGAGTCCGCCCTGACGGGGCTCACGGTGGACGAAGCGGTAGACGTGCTCGTGAACGGGGCGAAGCGCGCGCCCCGGCCCGTGCCGCCCCCGTTCGTGCTGACCGAGTGGACCAACACCGCGCTGCTGTTCACCGACACCACCGCGGTCGAGTACCAGCAGGCGTTCGCCGAGCAGGACGCCGCTGCGCAGGCCGACATCGAGCGCCTGCGGCACTGGTGGCTGCAGGAGATGGTCGGCAGCGAGGCGCCCCTGCGCGAGAACCTCGTTCTCTTCCTCCACGGCACGCTGGGAAGCACGACCGGCAGCGTCAACATGCCGCAGGCGCTCCACGCCCGGAACGACCGCCTGCGGAGAGGCTGCCTGGGGACCGTTCCGGCGCTCCTCGAGGCGCTCGCGACAGACCCCGCGATGATGATCCAGATCGGCATGGACGACTATCGCGAGGAGGACATGTTCGACGAGGAGTTCCCCAACTTCCGGCCCGGACGGCTGGTGCTGGAGAACTGGACGGTCGGTTCCGGCGCCTACGCCGAGGAGGACGTGGCCGAGCTCTGCCGCGCCCTGACCGGCTGGCGGCTCGAGGCGCGGAGCGGCTACGAGCCCGATCGAGCGGTGGACCCGGAGGGCTTCCGGTCCCAGCGGCGGACCGGTCTCCACCCGGTGTTCGAGGCCGCGCATTCCGTCGACCGCCCCAAGACGATCCTGGGCCGCCGAGAGGCGTTCGACGCCGCCTCGGCCGTCGGCTACCTGGCCCGCCATCCCGACACCGCGAGGCGCTACAGCCGGCTGCTCATGCGCTACCTGGGAGTCGAGGATCCGGACGGGACGCTCGGGCGGCAGCTCACCGCGACCTACCGGGACACCGGGGGATCGCTCGTCGCCCTCGTGCGCGAGATCGCCGGCTCCGAGGCCTTCTGGTCTCCGGCATCGCGCTGGGCGCTGGTGAAGAGTCCCATTCACCTGGCCGTCGGTGCGTGCCGGCAGCTCGAGGTGTCCCGGCCTCCCCTGGGCGCGCTCGGCACCTGGCTCGCGGCAGCGGGGCAGACGCTCTTCCAGACCCCCGGCTTCGGCGACGCGGGCTGGCCGGGGCAGGACGCGTGGATCGATCCCCCCGAGCGCCTCGCCGTGCGCTACCAGCTCGGCAACGTCCTCGCTACGGGAGCCCTGCCGGACCTGGGCATCGTCGAGTCGGAGGCCACGGGCGCCGCCCGCGCGGCGGTCGACGTCGGCGAGCGCTATCGTCGCGCCGACCCCGCCGTACTGCTCGACCGGCTCGATCCGGCGCCGGGCATCGATCTTGCGGCGCTCACGGCGCCGGGCGGGGCCACGGATGCCGCCGCGCGGGCCCGAGAGGCGATTCGGCGCATCGTGGCGACCCCCGAGTACCAGTTGGCGTGAGGCGTCATCGAAAGGACGAAGCAAGGCCATGACCGTACTGAACCGTCGCGAGATGCTGAAGCTGTTCGCACTGGCGCCGACCCTGCCGCACTTCGTCGTCGAGAGCGCAGCCGCGGCCGGCGCGCCCACGGGGTCGGACTACGATGGCCCCGTCGTCGTGGTGGTGCGCTTCCTGGGGGGCAACGACGGACTGAACTCGGTGGTTCCCATCCACGACGATCGGTACTATCGGGCTCGCCCCACGATCGCGATCCCGAAGCGCGAGACGATTCGGGGAGGCGGCGGCGGCCTCGGCCTCAATCCGTGGCTGATGGACTACCAGCGCCTGATCGACGACGGCCATGCCGCGGTCGTCCAGGGGGTCGGCTATCCGAACTCCTCGCGGCTGCACTCCCGCGGCACGGAGATCTTCGAGACCGCATCGGTCCGCGAGCCGGCGCCCGCGCACGGATGGCTGGGGCGCTATCTCGACCACCAGTGCGAGTGCGGCGCGGAACCGCTGGCCGGCCTCCAGTTCGCCGAAGAGATGGGCCGTACGCTCGCGTCGTCGTCCGAGCACAGCCAGTCGGTTGGCCATCCACGGCTGCTTCTCGACATGGACGCGCGGCCGGGCGCTGCCGACCCCGCGACGGGCTCGCGCAACGGCCGGCTCGACTATCTTCGGCAGGTCGAGAATCGGCTCGGAGTCGCCGCGCGCCGGCTGGGGCGGGCGACCGACGGCAGCGGCACCCGGTTCGACTATCCCGACTCGGAGTTCGGCCAGGCACTGCGCTGGACCGGCAACCTGATCGAGACCGGTTCCCCCACGCGGGTCTACTACCTCACGCTGGGCTCGTTCGCGACATTCACGTCGCCGTCGTTCGACACCCACAGCAATCAGCTCGCCGTGCACCAGGTGCTCTACTCGCAGTTCGGCGCCGGTCTGCGGGCCTTTGCCGCCCATCTCCGGGCCGCCAACCAGTTCCAGCGGGTGCTCTTGCTGTCGTTCTCGGAGTTCGGCCGCCAAGTGGAGGAGAACGGAAGTCACGGCACCGATCACGGCGACGCCAGCGTCCTGTTCGTGGCTGGCGGCCGTGTCCGGCCCGGGCTGCTCGGCGAGCCGGCCGACCTCGGCCGCCAGCACCTCGGCGGGCTGGAGCCCAGCGTCGACTTCCGACAGATCTACGCCAACGTCCTCGAGAAGTGGTTGTCGGTCGACCCGGCCATCATCCTCGATGAGAGGAGCCGGCCGCCATTCGAGGTCGTGCTGTAGCCCCCGCCGGAGGCGGCGGGCGCGGCGGGTTCGGGGCGGAGTGTGGTGCGCTCATTCCGACCCGGAGCCGACCCGCTCGCCGCCCCGGCGTGATGGGGGAGTGAAGGTTGGATGGTGGGCTACGTCGCCAGCGCGAGGCCGCCGGCGGCAACCGCGACGCATACGGCTGCCGCGGCGGTCCGCAAGACGATTCGCGGAGCGTAGGTAAGCTGCAGGGCGACGGCAACGGCGGCGAAGGTCGCCATTCCCAGGAAGGCCACGACTCCCGTTCCCGGTCCCCACGCGGCGGCGGACGCGAGTGCGCCGCAACCCAGCAGCGTCCAGCCGGCCCACCGGCCCCACGGCCGGCGCGGCCTGCGTTCACCACCATACGCGCGCCCCTGGTGGCGTGCCTGACTCAGGCTGAGCAGCGCGAATCCCGCGTAGCAGAGCGCGAACGCGGCCACCGTCATCCGGCTGCGTCCTCCGGAAGCGGAGTCGGCGCGGAGATCGCGGGCATCCCGTCGTCGGAATCGGACCCCTCTTCCGCCGTGGCCACCGCAACCTCCTGCCGGCGCAGGACGACGGCCGCGATCCCGAAGCCGAGACCCGTCGCGAGGGACACGAGATCGAACCCGGCCAGTGCCCACGCGCCGGCAGGAATCGTCACCCCCAGGTGCTGGTCCGTGGTGAGCGCGTTCAGCACCGGGAGCGCGGCGTAGGCGCACGCCGCCAGCCGGAGCGAGTCGTGCCACGCGCGGTCCGGCGGCCGCAGCCACGGCAGCACGAGCATCGCCAGCCACGCGAGGAAGAGGGCGTGGACCTCCCAGGCCGCCCGGTCCGCCATCCCCACCGACAGAAGCCGATTGGCCCAGAAATAGGCCGCAATCCCAAGCGGCAGTCCGACGAGGGTGCCGACGTTGAGATGCTCGATCACCCGGACGGCAGCCGGCGGTGTGCCTCCCGCGGGGGTGAGCTTCGCCTTGCGCTTGGCCGTCCAGAGCACCAGGCCCGTCCCGATCATTGCCGTGCCGAGCAACCCGGTGAGGAAGTAGAGCCAGCGCAGGACGGGTCCGGCGAAGAGCCCCTCGTGCAGACCGAGCAGCGCATGGTTGACGACCATCGGCCCGGTGCGCCGGTCGAAGCGATCGAGCAGCTCCCCGGTCGCACCGGCGAACACCATGCGTCCGCCGTTGCTCACCGGATCGATGTGCGTGCGCGTGAACACCACGCGCGCGTTCCGGTCGCCGGGGTTGTAGAACGACGCCACCCGTACGGGCTCCTCGCCCCAGTGGCGGACCGCCTCGTCGTACAGGAAGGCCAACGGCGCCAGGGGAGCCGGGGCGCCCGCCGGCGGAGGGATCTCGGGGTTGCGGAACGCCTCGTCGAAGAACCGGTCGCGGCCCTCGCGCCCGTAGGTTGCATCCACCACGGGGGACATGTAGGTGAACACAAAGAAGACCAGGCCGCTGTAGGTGATGACGAGGTGGAACGGGAGCGCGGTGACGCCCACCAGGTTGTGGACGTCGAGCCAGGAGCGCTGGCCTTGCCGGGGGCGGAACGTGAAGAAATCCGTGAAGATCCTCTTGTGCGTGATCACGCCCGAGACGAGGGCGACCAGCATGAGCATGGAACAGATGCCCACCAACCAGCGGGCGGCGGCGGACGGCAGGTAGTGCAGGGTGTAGTGGAGCTGGTACAGGGTCTGACCGCCTCCCGTCGCGCGCGTGCGGAACGGTGCGCCGGTGGCCGCATCCAGGGTCTCGCTCCGACGAAGCGGGCGGCCGGAGGCATCCGCGGCGCTCCAACTGATCGTCACGTGCGGTACGTCGTGACCGCTCGGCGGGAAGACGGTCCACCTCGGCGCTCGCGCGGCCACCTGCTCGAGCCGCGCGAGCGCCAGGGACAGCCCCTCCATCTGCGACAGGGCAGGAGGCGGGAGGGACGCCTCCGGCCGCATCCACTGGTCGATCTCGCTGTCGAAGTAGCCAAGGGTGCCGGTAAGGAACACGAAGTAGAGCACCCAACCCACCGGCAACCCGGCCCACGTGTGGAGCCACGCCATCGATTGGCGAAGGCCGCCCTTCATGAGCGAACGGATCCTCCGAGCACGCCGAGCGCCGCGAAGAACGCGCCTGTGATCAGAAGGCCGAGCCAGGCGTGCCGCGTCGTCCGGGCCCCGAAGCACCAGACGACCGCCGCTCCGTAGACCAGATACGTCGACAGGACGCCGGCCAGGACCGCGTCGGCACGAGGCAGCGGAAGCACCTGTGCGAGGCCGACCCCGGCGACGTTCGACACGGCGTAGCCGCCGGCCACGGCGGCCAGGACCCGCGATGCGACGTGCCAGCGCGTCATCGCGGCGACTGTCATTCCGCCGCCGAGTCTAGCGGACGCGTGGGCACATGCCGACTGAAGAGTCTCTGAAGATTCCCCTGCTATTCGCTCCTCAGTGACTGTGCGGGGTCGAGCCGCGAAGCCCGGACGGCCGGCCATAGCGCCGCCAGGAATCCGGCCGCGGCCAGACAGCCGGCCACCGACGCGTAGGTAGCCCCGTCAAACACCGCAACCTCGACCAGCAGGTGAGCGATCGTCCGGAGAGCCCCCACCGAAAGCACCAACCCAATCCCGAGTCCGAGCAGGACCAACGCCATTCCGCGTCGAACGACCATGGCCCGTACACCGGCCGGCGTTGCCCCGAGCGCCAACCGGATCCCGATGTCCCGCGCCCGCAGCGAAACGGAGTAGCTCAGCAAGCCGTACAACCCGACGCTGGCCAGCAACAAGGCCAACGCGGCGAACACCGAAAACAGAACGCCCCACAGCCGGCGCTGCCACAGCGCGCCGTCGATTCGTTCCGTCATGCTCTGGATCGAGACGATGGCCGCGTTCTGGTTCTCCCTGGAGACCGCGTCTCGAATTGCGCTCGCTACCGCGGTCTGGTCCAGACGCGTGCGCAAGACGTAGTAACCGCCGCCCACCGGCCATTGCGTGAACGGGTAGTACAGCTCGATCGCGTCACGCTCCGCGCCCCCGTGCTTGACGTCGCCTACCACCCCGACGACGCGGCAGTACGGGTTCGCCGGCCCCACGGTGTCTCCCCACTGCACCATCTGCCCGATCGGGTTCCGTTCGCCGAAGAGCGCTCGTGCTCCGACTTCGTTGACGATGACCACCGGCGCCGCGTCGCTCGCGTCGGTGCGCTCGAAGAACCGACCCGCCGTCAGGGGAATCCGCATCGCCTCGAAGTAGTCCCACGAGACATCGGCTCCGGCCGTCGGCAGCAGAAACTGCGTTTCCTCCTCCGCCTGGCCCTGGACCCGAAGCCGCCCGTGCCGCAGCGTTCCGCCGGCGTAGGGGAGCGCGTTGGTGACCGCCGCGCTGTCGACGCCGGGGATGGCTTCGAGCCGCGCCAGCACACGCTCGTGATACGCCGCGAGCAGCCCCGCCCGTTCCGTCCGCGCCGCTTGCGAGAAGAGGCTGTTGCGCACGCTCGCCACGATCAGATTCTCGGCCTCGAAGCCGTGGTCGGCGTCCTGCATCTGCACGAAGGTCTTCATCAGGAGTCCCGCGCCCAGCAACAGCAGCAGCGAGGCGGCCACTTCCGTCACGACGAGCGCGGAACGCCCCCAGGAGTCGCCCGAGCTCCCCCGCGTCCCGTCCTTCAGCGCCTCGGTCAGGTCTGCTCGCGAACCCATCACGGCCGGCGCGACGCCGAGCGCCAACCCGCTGATCACCGTCGCCGCGAAGCAGAACGCCAGCACCTGCGGGTCAACCGCGATGTGCATCCACATCGGCAGCGAGTCGGGTAGCAGGGTCTGGAACGCGCGGACGGCCATCCACGCGATGGCAGCGCCGCCGACGCCCCCGATGGAAGCAAGCAGGAGACTCTCGGCCAGGAATCCCTTCGTCAGCTCGAATCGTCCCGCCCCCAGCGCCGCCTGCAGCACGTACTGCCGGTGCTGCGTGATGGTTCGCGCCAAGAGCAGATTCGCCACGTTGAAGATGCAGATCAGCAAGACCAACGAGACCCCGCCGGCCAGCAAGAGCAAGTAGGGACGCACCTCGCCCACCTCGGCGTCGCGCAGGGGCACGAGGCGAACACCGACGTCCCGGTTGGTGGCGGGAAATTCCGCCGCGAGCTGCCGGGCGACGGCGCCCATCTCGTCCTGCGCCTGCTCGAGGGATGCTCCGGGCGCGAGGCGCGCGACGGTGGCGTACCAGCGTTGATCACGTTGCTTCTCGCGATAGGTGTCCAGCCCCAGCGCGTACCAGCTCTCCATCGTGAGCCAGAGCGTTGCGCGGTCCGGGTAGCCGTATCCCGCCGGCATCACCCCGACCACTTCGAACTCGCCCATGGGCAGCCGGAGCATCTTCCCCAGCGCGTCGGGCGCACCGCCGTAGCGACGTTGCCACAACCCGTACCCGAGCATCGCCTTGTTCACCGGTCCGCCCTTGCGGTCTTCCTCTGCGGTGAAGAGCCTACCCAGGATCGGTTGCACTCCCACCGCGTGCATTGCCTCCTGGTTGAGCTGCGCAATGACGATGCCCTCCGCCAGGCCGTCGCCCTCGATCAGGGAATCGAAGACCGTATACCCGCCGATGTTCTCCAGCAGGCGCGAACGCCGGTTGTAGTCTTCGATATCGAGCAGCGAGCAGTTCCTCTCCGCCCCCTGCTCGCCCTCGGCCACGGTGAACACTCGCACGAGGCGGTCCGCGTCCGGATAGGGAAACGGGCGGAGGAGTATCGCGTAGACCAGGCTGAACACCGCCGTCGCAGCCCCGATTCCCAGGGCGATGGTCACCACGGCGGGAACGGTGAAGGAGGGCGTGCGCCGCAAGGCTCGCCACGACAGCTCGAGATGCTTGAGCCAGCCTCGTGAGGCACCCGACACGGCCCGATACGTTGTTTGCGTCGACATCACGTCTCCCTCGGTTCGATCTCCGAGCCCTCCGACGCACGTCGGCATCGGCGCCGGCACCATTACCGGCAACGCGAACGCCGATGAGGATGCGATTACGGAACGTCCCAGGCGAGAGCGACGAGAAGGCTATGCGGGTGGGCCGCGCGTGGGGCGGATCCCGAGGGCGGTGTGCCACCTGCCGGCCGCAGGGGCGGAAACGACGCCTTGCGCGACGAGATCCGGTGCGGTCGGCGCGGGGGCGCCGGCCGTGGTGATCACGGACAGATGGCGGAAGTGACACGCATCGCAGTCCGTGTGGCCGTCAGGCGGTGGGTCGGCGTCGTGCTCGTGGAGAGCAGCGCCAACCGGCGCGAGCACCAGGAGCAGCACTGCGGCGACTGCCGCGATCCACCTGGACCGAACCATGCGCCCATTCAAGGAGGAAAGGCTGGCCGGAGTCAAGTACCTCGATCGCGGCCGGCGGCCCGCCTTCGAGATGGACCGAGAGGGCCGCGCCGCCGTGCCGAGCACGTCATCCTCGGGTCGCCACAGGGCCGGCTCGGGCAGCCTGCGGTGCTCCATGCGGGGGCAGGATGCGGGCGGTCAGCGCTCCAGGACGATTACGGTGCCCGGCGTGTCAGACCCGGTGACGAACATCGTCGGGCGCGGCGTCTCGGGGCTCGCCTCGACGTAGTTGAGCCGGAAGAAGTCCGGCGCGGCCACGTAGATCGCCTCCCACAGGAGCCCGTCGTCGTGCACGAAGTCGAGATGGCGGGGCGACTGCGCGGCGTCGAGCCGTATCTGCCCGGCGAGCTCGTTGCCGGTGGCGGTGTGCAACGCGAAGCGGTCGCCTGCGATGGCGAGGACGCCGCCCACGATGACGTCGAACGGTCGGCCGCGCTGCTCGGCGGCGGCCACGGTCCATTCGCCCTGGAGCGTCTGCAGGTCATCCTGGTCGGCCTCCTGCGCCAGCGGCGATGCGAGGCACAGAAGTAGCGTCGCGAGGATCAGTCCGGGGAGCGTCTTGCGCATCGGGATCTCCTGGTTCACGCGCTCACGACGGGGAACGAGCCGACCGCGGGGCCGAGAATCGCCGACGGGTCGACGCCGAGCCAACGCTGCAGCACGTCGGCATAGATGTCGCGGAAGTCGACGGTGGCGTCGAGGCCCCCGCGGGTGACCTTGCCGAGGTCGGCGGGCTCGCCGAGCAGCCCCGCCCGCACGCCGCCGCCCGCCACGAACAGCACCCCGGCGTCGCCGTGCTCGGTGCCGCCGGTCCGGTTCTCGGTGACGAGGCGGCCGAAGTCGGAGAACGTCAGCAGGAGCACGCGATGGAGCTGCCCGGCCCGCCGCAGATGCTGCGTGAAGGCGCGCAGGCCGCGCCCGAGCTCGGTGAAGAGGACCCGGTGCTTTGCGGGCTGGTCGACGTGGGTGTCGAAGGAGGCCGGGTCGGGGCCGTCGAACGAGCCGAGGGACACGTAGTAGACGCGGGTCGGGCAGCGGGTCTCGATCATGTCGCCGGTCCACCGCAGCGACTGGCCGAAGGCGCTGTCGGGGTAGTCGAAGCCGCCGCCGGTGCCGGCCCGTGCGCGATGGAGCTGACGCGCGGCGTGGGCGAGGCCGTTGTCGACCTGCCTGAGGTAGTCGCGCCGTCCCGCCGCCCACCGCCGCGCGCGGGCCCCGCACGGGCCGGCGCGACTAC
>JAPOVI010000046.1:0-15613 GCA_026708265.1 Acidobacteriota bacterium | reverse complement strand
GTAGTCGCGCCGGCCCGTGCGGGGCCCGCGCGCGGCGGTGGGCGGCGGGACGGCGTCCAGCCCGAGCAGCAGCTCGGGGTGGCCGATCGACGCGCTGCGGCCCGAGGCCGAGGCCAGGGTGCGGCCGAGCGCCTCGTCGAACTGCACGCCGGCCAGCGGCTCGTCGCCGCACTCGCAGGCGTGGTCGAGATAGCGGCCCAGCCAGCCGTGGCGCGGCGCCTCGGGGGCCACCGAGCCGGTCTCCCAGATCGCAGTCGCGCGCGAGTGCGACCGGGAGGAGCGCGGGTAGCCCACGCCCTGCACGATGGCGGCGTGGCCGTCGTCCATCAGCCGTCGGAAGTGGCCGAGCCACGGATTGAGGCCGAGGTCGCTCCCGTCGAGGGGAATGGTGTCCCGCCGGGGGATGGCGATGGTCGGGCGCGCCCGGTAGTAGCGGTCGTCGCGCACCGGCACCACCGTGTTCAGCCCGTCGTTGCCGCCCCGCAGCCGCAGGACGACCACCACGCGCCCGTCGTGGCCGGCCGCGGCGCCGGCGGCGGTCGCCTCCGACCCCGCGGTGGCGGCCCGCGCGCTCTCGCGAACGAAGAACGGCACGGTCGGCGTCAGGGCGAACCACGTCAGCAGGTCGCGTCGGCTGATGGTGCTCATCGGACTCCTCCACGCTGGCGCTCAGGCCAGTTGATACTCGGGGGACATCATCACGCGGCGGATGAACGTGCCGCGGCCTTCCGGCGACGCGACGCCGGACACTTCCCGCTCGATCGCGGCCGCATCCAGGCCCGGCGCCGGGTCGAGCCGCGCCAGCAGCTCCGCCGGCGATGCATCGCGGAGCGCCGCGTCGACCGGCACGTCGGGCGCGCGGGCCGTTTCGCGGCCGGACGGATCGGGGCGTTCGAGGCCGAGGGGCGGCAGCCGGCCCCCGAGGACGGCGGCGAGTTGGTACCGGACGGTCAGGCGCGACGGGGGGGACACCCAGGCCTCCTGACCCGGCCAGCCGCCCTCGCCGTTGTTCGGGGTGTCGAACAAGGTCTGGCCGCTCGCCTCGAGCCAGCGCGCGATCTCGGCCACCGGCGGCGAGACGATGCCGAGCTGGCGGCAGGCGCCCGCCGCGAGGTGGACTGGGCTCTTGATCAACGTCCACCGCGACCCCTCCGACCAGAAGGCCTCGGACCGCACGACCTCGCGGAGCAACGCCTCGAGGGATCCGCCGGTCGCACCGTAGGCGGCGGCGAGCCGCCCCTCAAGGACCTCGCCGCCGTCCTCGACGCCGAGGTGGGCCAGCAGCAGCCGGCCGAAGCGGCGCCCCGTCGCTTCCTGAGCGGCCAGCCACCGTACAGCCGAGCGCGCGTCGAAGGGGCGGGTGCGGCCGAGGATGGTCTTCGGTCCGGCGTCGAAGTCCGCCGGGCGGAACGTCGGCACGAGCCCGGTGCGCTGCGCAGCCCGCGGCGCCCGGCGGGCGATCTCGCGGGCAGGCCCGCGCCCGTCGGGGGCGACGAGCCGCCAGCCGGTGAGGGCCCGCGACAGCTCCTCGAGGTCGCGCGGCCCGTAGGCTCCCTCGCCGACCGTCCAGTGGTCGAGGACGAGCTTGGCCGCGCGGTCGGACACGCGTAGCCGCCGATGCCCGTCCATGCCGATCTGGATCATCATGGCGGGGTCGACGACGAGGGCCGCGAGCAGGTCCGGGACCGTGCCGAGGCACCGCCGCCGCAGCAGGGCGTTGCGGCCGTGCAGGGCGTGGGGGGCGTCGACCGGGCCGGTGCTGCTGCCGAACACCCCGTGCAGGAAGAGGACCAGGTTCTCCCGCAGCGGCGCCGGGGAGGTGAGCAACTCGGCCAGCCACCACCGGCGCACGTCGTCGACCTCGGCGCGGACGGTGGGTGCCTGTCGGTCGAGCAGCGCCTCGAAGTCCTCGTCCGCTACGCCCGCGAACCGCAGCCCGGGGTTGCTCCAGATGCCGCGGGCCGCTTCCGGGCGCTCCGGGTGGGGAGCGTCACGGGCGGCGCGCACGAGTACCCCCAGCGCCTCTTCGGCCGACCGCCCGCGCACGGCTGCCTCCAGCGCCGGCGTTGCCGCGAAGGCGAGGCGACGCAGCAGGTGCCGTCGCTCCGCAACCGCGAGCGCGCCGCCCATTGCGGGTCTCTGCGTGCGGGTCATGCATCCTCCCCAGGTACTCGCGTCGTCCGCCACCGGCAGCGCAGGCGTACGACGAGCACCATGGCGACTCCGCCTCTCGATAGAAGTAAACGACGCCGCGGCGCAGGAGTTGCCGAGCGTGAGCATAGTCCCCGTCGCGCCGGTCCGGTGCCGAGGGATTCCTGAAGAGTTTCTTAAGTCCGGGTGCAAGGTCGCATCAGCGTGACCTCAGGTGGGTCGAGCGCCCCCGGGACTGCGTTGCTCGGCGACCGGAAGCGCGGGTGCGGGCCCTGCTCTGCCGGAGCGCGACACTCGGAGCTCCCCCGGAAGTCGTGAGTCCGTACGCGAGCGGAAGGGGTGGTGCGTGAGGAAGGACACCAGGTTCGGCGCCTGCCTCGTGCTCTCTCCGTCGCCAGGGCGATCGGACCCGGCTGCCCGACCAGCGGGCGGATGGCGCGTCGCACGTCAGTCGACGACGGCGAGCGCCATCAGGCCGGCGTCGTCGCGCGTGCCGTAGGCGAGGACGATGTGCTGGCGGCCGTCGACGAGGAACGTCATCGGCGTCCCGGTCGGCGGCCGGTCGAGCTCCACCGCGTGGACGATGGCGCCGGTCGCCTTGTCGTAGGCGTTCAGCACGGGCGGCGGAGCACCCTCAGGCCGCTCCGTGGTGGAGCCGCCGAAGTCGAGGTCGGGCGCCTCCGTGCCCCGCAGGCCGAGGAAGAGCAGGGTCCGGGTCAGCAGCGGTCCGGTGTAGGAACCGCCGCCGAGGGGGCCGGGGTCGGGCAGGCCGAGGTCGATCACCCGCTGGCGCGGCCCATCTCCCAGCGGCACCATCCACTCCCGCGTTCCCGCGTTGAGGTTGAAGGCGCTGAGCCGCGAGTACGGTCCCTTGAACAGCGGGAGCCCCTGGGGGCCGCGCAGCCTCAGTCCCCCTCCGCGCACGTACCGGAAGTCCGATCGGTTCGGATCCGGCTCGATGAGGGCGATGGCGTGCGGGCGCGTATGGGACGGGATATACAGCCAGCCCGTCACCGGATCGACCGCGGCCCCCGGCCAGTTGGCGCCGCCGCCCGCCCCGGGCATCAGGATCGTGCCCCGCGTCTCGTCCGTGACGAGGGTGGGCGGCTCGAAGATCGGTCCGTAGGCGAAGCCGTTCAGGATCTCGATCGCCTCGGCGCGAAGCGTGGGCGAGAAGTCGATGAGATCGTCGATCGTCACCCCCTGGCGGTCGAAGGGTGGCGGCTTGGTCGGATGCGGCTGAGTCGGCGCGTACCACTCCCCGGGCACGTCGCCCGGCGGGACGGGGCGCTCCTCGATGGGCCACACGGGCTCGCCCGTCACGCGGTCGAAGACGTAGGTGTAGGCCTGCTTCGTGACCACCGCCACCGCCTTGACCGGGCGTCCCTCGACCACCAGGTCGACCAGCAGGGGCGCCGCGGTCGCGTCGTAGTCCCAGAGTCCGTGGTGCACGAACTGGAAGTGCCAGACCCGCTCGCCGGTGCGGGCGTCGAGGCAGACGATGCTCTCGGCGAACAGGTTGTCGCCCGGCCGGTGGCCGCCGTACCAGTCGTTGGTCGGCGTGCCGGTCGGGACGTAGACGTAGCCCAGCTCGGGGTCGGCGCTCAGCAGGCCCCACGCGTTGGCGGCCCCGGTGTCGCGCCAGGATCCGTCCTGCCACGTCTCGTTGCCGAACTCGCCGGGCTGCGGGATGGTGTGGAACTCCCAGAGCTCCTCGCCGGTGCGCACGTCGAAGCCCCGCACGTCGCCGGGCGGCGCAAGCTGGTAGCGCGGCCCGTCGAAGACCACCGAGCCGACGACGACGACGTCGCCGACGACGATCGGGGCCGACATCAACTGGTACTCGCGCCGCGGAATGGGCCGGCGCAGGCCCTGGGTGGCATCGATCGCGCCGTCGGCCCCGAAGTCGGCGACCGGCCGGCCGGTGGCGGCGTCGAGGGCGTAGAGGTACGCGTTGCCGGTCGGCAGGAAGACGCGCGCGTCCGCTCCGTCCGACCAGTAGGCGACGCCGCGCGAGTTGAAGCCGGTGTTGGCCGGCGGGTCGCCCTCCCACGTGCCGGGGTCGAACACCCAGAGCGTCTCGCCGGTGGCGGCGTCGATGGCCGCGGCCTGGCTCATCGAGGTCTTGATGTAGAGCACCCCGTCGACCAGGATCGGCGTCGCCTTGAACGCCCACGGCAGCATCGGCAGATCCCTGCGATGGGTGCGGACGATCTCGTTGTCGGGGGAGTCCCAGCGCCAGACCTGCTGCAGCCGAGTGACGCTCTCGCCGTCGATCTGGTCGAGCGGCGAGTACTTGGTGCTGCCGGGGTCGCCGCCGTACGTCGGCCACGCTGCGGCGGTAGCTCCGTCTTGACCGGAGGCGGGCGCCGCACACGCGGCCAGACTCAGCAGGATCAGTACGGACGCGGCGCGATCGCGCATGGCGGCACCCCCCCGGTGCTTGCGAACAGTCTGTCGGACGCCGGCCTGTGTGTCAGCCCGATTCTATCCCGCTGCCCGAGCCGAAGCGCCCGAGCCCGGCGAAGGCCCGGGTGCGCCCCGTGTGGCCCTGCGGGATCCCGTGGGCGCCTACGGGGCTGCCGCGGACCAGGTCGCGCCTCCGGCGAGCGCGGCGGCTCAGAACCGGACCCGGACGCCGGCGAACGCGCTGCGGGGCGGGCCGGGGCCTATGAAGCGGGGGTCTCGGGCGTCGGGCACCTCGCGCAGGTGGACTTCCAGCTCCGCCAGCACCCCGGCGGTGGCGTAGCGCGCGTCGAACAGGTTGTCGATCCGGGCGAACAGCTCGACGCCGGCGTCGAAGCGGTACGCCGTCCGGAAGTTGACGATGCCGTAGCCGTCGAGCTCCGCCTGGTCGTTCCCCTCGTCCCCGACGAAGACGCGGCTCGAGGCCGCGATCGTCTCCAGCGCCACGTCCCACGCGCGGGTGATTCCCTGCCGGATGCCCGCCTTGAAGCTGTGGCGGGGAATGCCGGGCAGCCGGTCGCCGGGCTCGACCAGGATCGAGCCGTCCTCGGTGGCGGCGTCGTTCACCTCGTCGTTTCCGGGAAGCTCCAGCGGCGACTCGAAGGTCGCTTCGACCAGTCCGTAGCTGGCGTACCAGCCGAAGCGCGCGATGCGCCCGTTCAGCTCGACCTCGGCGCCGAGGCGCGACGTGTCGCCCGCGTTCTGGAAGTACCCCGTCCCGATCAGCTCGGGCGATGCGATGAAGAGGATGTCGTCCGCGATGCGGGTGCGGAACGCGGCGGCTGACCAGGAGACGTGCCGCGACCCGCCGCCGCTCGTCCAGCGGCCGCGCAGACCGGCCTCCACGGAGCGGGCCACGGCCTGCTCGAGCGGCGGATCGGAGATGAACGCGTTCGGGACCCGGCACGGCTCGTCGGGGTCCGCGCAGCTCAGCTCGGCCGCGGTCGGGGCGCGGTTCGACTCCGAGTAGCGGGCAAAGACCGAGACGGCATCGCTCGCACGGAAGACGGCGCCGGCCGACGGGTTGAAGCGCGAGAACGAGTGCCTGCCGTCCAGCGAGCTCCCGAGGTGATCGTCGATGTCGATCCCCACGTTGTTGAAGCGGCCGGACGCGATGACGTCGAGACGATCCGTCACCGGGAAGGTCTCGTGGAGGAACAGCCCGAGGTTGTGCGAGCCGGTGGCGAGGTCCGTATTGAAGAGATCGTCCCCCCCGAGGCCGTAGATGCCGGCGTAGAGGCCGGACCCGGCGACGCCGCGCTCCGGCGTCAGGCGTCCCACCTCGCTGCTCGAGGTGAAGTCGACGTCGGCGCCGTCGGCGAAGGCCCCGATCACGAGGACGTTCTCGCGCTCGCCGACCGGAACGCGCGCCGTCGCCTGCACCGTGCCGCCGTACCCGCGCGCCAGCGTCCGCGTCCGGTTGTAGGCGCCGTCGCCGCCGGCCTCGGCGGTGATGAACTCGCCCGTGCGCGGGTCGACGAGGGGCGCCGCGGCCTCGTCGTCGTCATCGTCCCCGTCATCATCGTCGTCGCCATCGTCGTCGTCGTCGTTCCCATGGTCGTGATCGTCGTCATCGTCGTGATCGTGATCGTCGTCGTCGTCGTGATCGTGATCGTCGTCGTGATCGTCGTCGTCCTCCCCGAAGTCATCGTCGTCATCGTCGTCATCGCCGGCGCACAGGGTGTTCATGGGGGCGCCGGGCGGGAGGAGGTCGTCGTCGCAGAGATCGAACTCGGCCTCGTCGCCGTTCAGGGTGGCCCGGTCGAGGTCGCGGTAGTAGCCGGTCACCTGCACGGACCAGACGTCCGTCGCCGCGATGCTGGCGCGGCCCTGCACGAAGGCGAGCCGGTTCTCGGTGACGTCCGGGAAGGTGAAGATCCCGCTGCGGTCGACGTCGAGCAGCTCGATCGGAGCCGCGGCGTTGCCGGTCAGGTCGGTGTCCGCGTAGGTGAAGCTGATCCCCGCGTCGACGCTCCGCCCTCGGTATCCGACGTCGGCGAAGGCCTGGGTCACGCGCGACGGGGACTCGTCCCGCCAGCCGTCCTCGGCGAAATGGGACGCGCCCGCGTAGAACGCCCAGGCCCCGTTGTTCGCCCCGTACTCCGCGACGGCCTGCGTGCGCCCGAACGCACCGCCGGAGAACTCGCCGCGGAAGCCGGTGTGGGAGAAACCGTCCTTGAGCTGGAGGGCGAGAGCGCCGCCCATCGCGTTCAGGCCGTACGCGGGGTCCGCGCCGGCGCTCAGTTGCGCCTGCTCGATCGCGAACTGCGGCAACAGGTCGAACTGGATCGTGTCGCCGAACGGCTCGTTGACGCGGACGCCGTTCTGATAGACCGCGATCCCCTGCGGCAGCCCGAGGAGCGGCGAGGCGGTGAAGCCCCGGAAGCGCAGCGTCGGCTGGAAGAGGTTGGTGGTCGAGCCCTCCAGCGTGACCGCGCCGAGGCGTTCGTGCAGGGCGTCCGCGAACGAGGACGCGCCCCGCTCGGCAAGGTCGGCGCCGTCGATCCGGGCCACGACGGCCGGCACTCGGTCGGGGTCGACGCCGGCCCCGGGGAGCGGGGTGACGCCCACCACGTCGACCTGCTCGGCGAAGGTGCTGAGCGCCAGCGTGACGTCGAGCTCCACGGACTCGCCCGCCGCGACGTCGACGTCCTCCCGCTGCTCCGTCGCGAAGCCGTCCTGCGCGAAGGTCACCGTCCAGGCGCCGGGGGCGAGCGCCAGCTCGTACTCGCCTGCCGGATCCGTGGTCGTCCTCGCCGGCGTCGCCGTCCGAGCGTCCGCCGCACCCGCCGCGGCGGCGGCCACCGTGACGCCGTCCAGGGGTTCGCCCCCCGCATCCGTGACGCGGCCGCGAAGCGAGCTGTCCTGCGCCCCGCCGGCTGCCGCGCCCGGGGTCCAGAGGAGGCCGAGGGCGATCCCGAGCGCGGCGACCCGCCGCCGGCTGGCGGCTGCGATGCTGCGCCCCTTCCGGGTGGGTGCGGCCGGATACGACGTGGGCGATGAGAGAGATCGACTGTTCATGCCGGTATATGCATCGGAGAGGGCTGTTGTTCACCGCGATCCGCATCCCGCCCGGCGCGCTCGGCCGCGACGCGGGCGCGGGAGGACCGGTGTAGACTGCGGCGCAGGACGGATGGCGCATTCCATCGACGGATCGGCAATCGACCTCCCGCTGGGCATCGACGACCCGCTCGAGGTCGCGGCCCCGCCGGCCGACGAGCCGGCGGCGGCACGGCGGATCGTCCTGGCGTTGTTCGACGAACACCGTGCCGGCGCCGTGCGCTACGCGCGCTCGTTCGGTCTGGCCGACGGGGTTGCGGAGGACGTGGTCCAGGAGGCGTTCCTGGCGTTGTTCGTGCACGTGTCGCGAGGCGGTGCCCGCACGAACCTGGCGGGGTGGATCTTTCGCGTCACGCAGCGCCTGGCGCTGCGTCAGCGGGCTCGCGACGCCCGGAGCGCGAGACTGGCGTGGTGGGCGCTGGTGCATCCGCCGGAGGCGATCCCGAATCCGGAGGAGCAGTTGGCCGCCGGTCGCCGGCGGGCGCGGCTCTCCGCGGCCGTGAGCGCGTTGCCGGAGTGCGATCGGCGGTGCCTGATCCTCCGCGCCGAGGGGGTTCGCTACCGGGACATCGCGCGTCAGCTCGGCATATCGCTCGGGTCGGTCGCGAATGCGATCGCCCGCTCCCTGGCACGTCTGCGGAGCATCGACGAGAGGTAACGCCATGCAGTGTCGAACCCCGCATCCAACGGACGACGAGCTGCTGCTGCTCGACGACCCGCAGGCACTCGACGGGCGCCGCGGACGGGCGGTCAGACAGCACGTAGCGGAGTGCGCGGACTGCACGGCGCGACGGTTGCAGCTCGCGGCGGATCTTGCCGAGGTGGCGTCGCTCTGGCGCACCCCCGCCGCAGGGGAGGATTCGGATCATCGCGTGCCCGGCGTCGGACGGAGCACTGCGGAGCAGGAACCGGCGCACCGCGCCGCACGCGTCCGGCTCGCGGCGGCGCTGGACGCGCGGGCCGCGCGGGACGCCGTGGGCTGGCTTCGCCTGCCGGCCGGCGCGCGGAGCCTCGTGCCTGTCGGCGCGGCAGCGCTGGTCGCTCTGGCGCTCGTCACCGTGCAGCAGCTCCCGTCGGTCGTCCCGTCCGATGCCGGCCATCCCTCGGTCGCGCCGTTGGAAGACTCTCCGGCGATAGCGCTGAGGCTGCTTCCCGACCGCCGTCTGACGCCCGGCGCCGTGCGCCCCGTCACGGCCGCCGAGACGTGCGCGGGCGACCTGCCGTCGGTTCCGGCCGCCGCGGGGGTACCGCGGCAGGTGTTCGCGCAGTACGGCATCGACTACCGCCGGGCCGCCGAGTACGAGCTGGATTTCCTGATCACGCCGGAGCTCGGCGGCGCGGCCGATCCGCGCAACCTCTGGCCCCAACCCTACGGAGCGACGGTCTGGAACGCCTACGTCAAGGACGAGCTCGAGCAGCACCTGGGCCGGATGGTCTGCGCCGGCGCCCTCGATCTGGACACGGCGCAGCGCGACATCGCGACCGACTGGATCGGGGCGTACCGCCGCTACTTCGACACCAGCCATCCGCGGCGGGACTACCGCAGGTTCCCGCTGACGGGACGCGGTGGCGAGACGCCAGCCGGGATCGAGATCGAGTTCCGTCTCCTTCTGCCGCCCGCGGCGGCGGTCGTGGCCGGCCGTACGGGGACCCGAGGGGGCATCGCAGCCCGGATGGACAGGGCGCCCGAGGGTAGTCCTGCGGGCGCGCGCGAAGCGCTTCCGCGAGGTCGATCCCGGCAGCCCGCGGTCGCGCGGAGGTCATGATGGCGCGGGCGAGGATCGGCGCGCAGGCGGGCCGACGGAGAGCGGCGGCGACCGGTGTTGCCCGCGTCGTCGTGTCGGCCGCCCTGTCGCTCGCGGGCGGCGCGGGCGCGACCGCCCAGGCACCGCCCCTCGAGCACGTGGGGACCATCCCCGGCTCGGCGAACGTCCTGGCCATGGCCGGGGACCTGTTGATCGCAGGAACGCGCAACGAACTGCGCATCCTGGACGTGTCGCAGCCCGGTGCGGCGTCGGTGGCGGGGCGCTACGCCTTCGAGCAACCCGTGCTCGACATCGCGGTCGGGAAGCGCGACGAGCACGTCGTCTACGTCGCCAACAGCCACGACGGCCTGCGTCGGCTGGACCTGTCCGACCCGGGCGCCCCCGTCGTGTCGGGCACGGTGGCGACCCGCGGGCAGGCGGTCGGCGTGGCGGTGTCGTCGGATCATGCCTACGTGGGCGACAACTCCCTCGGGTTCGACTGCGTCGAATTGGCAGCCGACATGCGGCGGGTCGGCGAGTACCTGGGAGACGGGTTCCCGCGCGACATCACCGCGGTGGGGACGCTCGTCTTCGTGGCCGATCAGCCCGCGGGCTTGCTCGCGGTGGACGTGTCGGACCCTGCCTCCCCGTCGGTGATGGGGCGCCTCTCGCTCGGACGCGAGCCGGTCACGGGGGTTGCGGTGCCGGATGCGCGCTCGTGGGACGCGGAACCGCCCCCGTTCGTTGCCATGGCGAGCGCGACGACGGGGCTGCAGGTGGTCGACGTGTCGGATCCAAGCGCTCCGACCACGGCCGCGCCCATCGCTCGCGCCGGCCGGTTCTCCGGCGTGGCGATGTGGGCGGACGGGCTCTTCGTGGCCGGCGACGGTGTCCTGCGGGTCTTCGACCTGGCCGCACCCGGCCCGCCGGCGCTCATCGCCGAAGCGGACCTCGGGGGGGCAGCCGGGGCGGTGGCGGTCGGCGGGGAGCACGTATTCGCGGCGACCGCCGACGGGATACGGATCTTCCGGCACCCGTAGCGAGGACGGGAGCCTCGCCTGGAGCGGCGCGAGGACGGGAGCCTCGCCTGCAGCAGCGCGAGGACGGGAGCCTCGCCTGGAGCAGCGATGGAGGACGGCGGCGATCGTCCGGGGCCGGAGCACGACTACGCGCGGGCGTACAGCGACCGCGCGCTGTGGGACAAGGTGTCCCGCTTCGCGGCCCGCGCGGGCCGGAAGGTCCTCTGGAACGCGCTGGTGCTCTACTACTGCTGCATCGATCCGGATACTCCGAAGGAGGCGAAGGTCGTCATCGCGGGGGCCCTCGGCTACTTCATCATGCCGCTCGACGCCATCTCCGACCTGTTTCCGGGAGGGTTCGCCGATGATCTGGGCGCGCTGGTGGCCGCGCTCGGGTTGGTCAAGGCGCACCTCAAGCCCGAGCACCGGCGGCAGGCCGAGGAGAAGCTGCGGCGGTGGTTCGGCGATGAATGAACGACAGGAGACGCATCGCATGCACGGGATCGTGATGTCGATGGCGGGTGCAGCGCTCGCCGCCCTGGTCGTGCTCCGGCCGGTGCCGGTCGGAGCCCAGGAATGGACGCAGTTCCGGGGGCCGGGGGCGGCCGGCGTGGTCGCCGACAGCCCGTCGCTCCCGGAACGCTGGAGCGCCGGCGAGAACGTCGCCTGGCGCACGCCGCTGCCGGGCCTGGGCTGGAGCTCGCCCGTCGTTGCGAACGGAGTGGTCGTCCTGACGACGGTCGTGAGCGATGGCGACGTCGAGACCCCGGAGGGCGGCTGGTACGGCGGCGGCGAGCGCGACACCCCGTCCGACGTGCACCACTGGCTGGTCTACGCACTCGATCTCGAGACCGGCGAGCCGCGCTGGCGGACGGAGGTGCACGGCGGCGTGCCGCGGACGTCGCACCATCTCAAGAACACCTTCGCCTCGGAGACGCCGGTGAGCGACGGCGAGCGCTTCTACGTGCTCTTCGGCAACGTCGGACTCTACGCGCTCGGTCTCGACGGCGCCGTGCTCTGGTCGCGCGAGCTGCCGCCCGTGCGCACCCGGAACGGCTGGGGGACCGCGGCGTCCCCCGTCCTCCACGACGGGCGCCTGTACCTCGTGGTCGACAGCGAGGAGCAGTCGTACCTGGCCGCGCTCAGCGCCGAGACCGGGGCCGAGGTGTGGCGGACGGACCGGGAAGAGGGCTCCAACTGGTCCACGCCTTTCGTCTGGGAGCACGACGAACGAACGGAGATCGTGACGACGGGGACGGACCGCATCCGCTCCTACGACCTCGACGGCGACCTGTTGTGGGAGCTCGCCGGGATGTCGTCCATCGTCATCCCGACGCCGATCGCCGCCCACGGCCTGCTCTATCTCGAGTCGGGCTACATCGGCGATTTCTTCCGTCCGGTCTACGCCATCCGCCCGGGCGCCGGGGGCGACATCACGCCGGCGGAGGGGGAGTCGGCGAACGAGTTCGTGGCCTGGTCCCTCGAGCAGGGGGGCTCCTACCACCCGTCGCCGCTCGTCTACGGCGACCACTACTACACGCTGCTCGACCGCGGCCTGATGACGTGTCACGACGCCCGGACCGGGGCTGAGGTCTACGGGCGGCAGCGCGTCGACGTCGGGCAGGCGTTCACCGCATCGCCCTGGGCCTACAACGGCAAGGTCTTCGCCCTGAGCGAGCAGGGCACCACCTACGTCATCGAGGCCTGCCCGGAGTTTCGCATCCTGGCCGAGAACCCGCTCGACGAGTTCACGATGGCGACGCCCGCCATCCTCGACGACAGCCTGATCATCCGCACCGCGGAGGCGGTCTACCGCATCGCGGAGCGGTAGGTGCCGCCGAGCAAGCGGACCAGCCGGCGTGCAACCTGCCGGCGCTGAGTGGCCGGAATGCGGCCGAGCCGGGTCGCGTCGGACGACTCGATGGTGGCGATCTTGGCGGTGCGGATGACGGAGGGAGCGGGCAAGCCCGCCTGCCCGAGGTCCTTCACCGCGACGTCTCCGGCCCAGCCGCGATTCTCGGCGCTGGTGATCATCACCACCCAGAGCAGGCCGTGGTCCGACTCGAGAAGTCCGGTCGAAACCACCAGCGCCGGTCGGGACTGCCGCGTGGGCCGATCGGTGTACGGGAACGGGACCTTGATGACGTCGCCCCGCTCAAAGGTCGGCATACGCCTTGGTGTCCGCTTCCGTTTCCCACTCGCGGAAGGTGCGAAACGGATCGTCGGTTGCGGCTCCCGGCCGGGCCTTCGTCAGGACGACCTTCGCGCCGTCGATCTCGTAGACGAGCTCGTCGCCGGGGTCGAGGCCGAGCGCGATCCGTACCGGCCGGGGGATGGTGGTCTGCGCCTTCGCGGTGAGCCGGCTGACGATCATGGTGCCGATCGTAAGGATGTTCCTTACCCTCGGTCAAGCCGGCGGCGCGGTATGATGCGCGCGTCACTCGCCGGCATGGCGCCAGACCGCCCTGAGGGGTGCGCAGGGGTGCAGACTCTTCCCATTCGACATGCGGGGACAAGACATGGATGACACACGCGGATCCGGCGGGGTTGTCGACCGGCGCACGTTCCTGGCTTGCGGTCTGACGGCGCTCGGCATGGGTGCGGCGGTCCGCGCCGGGACGGCCTCGGTCGTGTTCCAACCGGCGCCGTTCCCGCTCGGGGTGGCGTCCGGCGACCCGACGGCGGACGGCGTGGTGCTTTGGACGCGCCTCGCCCGCGACCCGCTCCGAGGCGGCGGCATGCCCGCGGAAGACGTGGACGTCACCTGGGAGGTGGCGCGCGACGAGCGGATGCAGGACGTCGTGCAGCGCGGAACCGCCCCTGCCGCCGCCGCGCTGGCGCACAGCGTGCATGTCGAGGTGGCGGGGCTGGAGCCGGCGCGGTGGTACTGGTACCGCTTCCGGACGGAGGAGGGCGCGAGCGCGGTCGGGAGGACCCGGACGCTGCCGGCGGCGGGGGCGGACGTCGAACGGCTCCGCTTCGCGTTCGCCTCGTGCCAGCACTACGAGCAGGGCTACTACACCGCCTACCGGCACATGGCGGAGGACGACCTCGACCTCGTCTTCCACCTCGGGGACTACATTTACGAGTACGCGGGGCGCGACGGCCGGGTCCGGCGGCACACCGGCGACGAGATCGAGCTCGTCGACGACTACCGCAACCGCTACGCGCTCTACCGCAGCGACCCGGACCTGCAGGCGGCGCACGCGGCCTTCCCCTGGGTCGTGACCTGGGACGACCACGAGGTCGACAACAACTACGCGAACCGGGTTCCCGAGGACGGGCTCCCGGCCGAGCTCTTCCTGCGCCGCCGCGCCGCCGCCTACCAGGCCTACTACGAGCACATGCCCCTGCGCCGGTCGTCGCTTCCCGACGGCCCGCGCCTGCAGCTCTATCGCGGCTTCGACTGGGGAAGCCTCGCGTCGTTCCACGTGCTCGACACCCGCCAGTACCGCACCGACCAGCCCTGCGGGGACGGACGCGCGAGCGTCTGCGACGGCATCCACGATCCGGCCGCGACGCTCCTCGGCGAGCGGCAGGAGCGCTGGCTCACCGAGCGCCTCGACCGGTCTGCGGGGCGCTGGCAGGTGATTCCGCAACAGGTGCAGATGACGCGCGTCGACTGGCAGAGCGGCGACGGCGAGTCGTACGGCATGGACGTCTGGTCCGGCTACGAAGCCGCCCGGCGCCGCCTGATGGAGTTCCTGGCCGCGCGCCGCCCGTCGAACCCCCTCGTCCTCACCGGCGACATCCACAGCAACTGGGTGGCGGACCTCAAGGTCGACTACCGCGACGAGGACGCCCCGATAGTGGGAAGCGAGCTCATCTGCACCTCGATCAGCTCCGGGGGCGACGGAAGCGACGCCGTCGACGCGGCGGCCGGCATGCTGGCCGAGAACCCCTGGGTGAAGTTCTTCAATGCGCAACGCGGCTACGTCCGCTGCGAGGTGACTCCCGAGCGCTCGGTGGCCGACTACCAGGTGCTGGAGTACGTCACCCGGCCGGGCAGCCCCATCTCCACACGAGCGTCCTTCCTCATCGAGGACGGCCGGCCCGGCGCCGTGCGGCTCTGAACGCACGGGGTACGGCTACCGGACGACATCGGGGTACCGACGGCTCTCGCCGCCTGCGCCGGACTGCGCGCGCAGCGTCTCCGCGGTGGGAGCCCAGGGTCGCCAGCGGGCAGGCCGCCTCCTCGAGGGCGCGGAGATGGAGCGCCTCACGGTGCCGGCGCCGGCCCCAGCTTCCGAACCCAGCCGTCGCTCTTCGTCAGCACATACAGCTCTCCCGCGGAGTCGATTCCCAGGCGAGCGTCCGCCCGCGGCCCCGGGGCGTACGTGTTGGGATGCCCGACCGCGTCGGCGAGGTCTCGCTCCTCGCCGTCGACCACCAGCCGCAGTTCCCGGATCTCGGCGAGCTCGCCCGGCACGAGCCCGTCCGCGTCGATGTACAGCACGCGGCCGCGCGGGAAGTCCGTGAAGACGTACTTCCCCTGCAGGTCGGGGATGGCCTGACCTCGATAGACGTACCCGCCGCTGATGGCGTAGCCCTCGTCGTGGTCGTACTGGGCTACCGGGTACACGAGCGGCTGCTCGTCCTCCGCCGGGCGCGGGTACAGCGGCCCGGGACGCCCGGGGGGCACCGTGAAGCCGGTAGCGAACGTGCCCTCGCGGAGCCGCCAGCCGTAGTTCCCGCCGGGAATCACCAGATTGACCTCCTCCACCAGGTTCTGGCCGATGTCGCCCAGGAACATCCGGCCGTCGGTGTCCCACGAGAACTGCTGCGGGTGCCGCAGGCCGTAGGCCCAGATCTCGGGGGCGACGCCGTCCTCGCCCGCGAACGGGTTGTCCGCCGGAATGCCGTATCCGCGGTTTCCGTCGCCGCCGAGCGGATCGATGCGGATGATCGCGCCGTGGGGCTCGCTCAGGGACTGGCCGTAGTCGAGCGGATCGTAGGCCGCCCCGGCATCCCCGAGGCAGGCGTAGAGGAGCCCGTGCTCCGGCGATCCGGGTTCCGCCGTCGGATTGAACGCGATGGTGCCGATGTTGTGGTTGGGAGCGAACTGGCCGATTCGGAAGACCTCCCGCGAGGTGCCGCTGAACACGTTCGCCTGCGGATCGTCGGCCGTCCACTCCCGGATGACGCTCTCGTGGCTCATGGCGTCGTCTTCCG
>JAPOVI010000444.1 GCA_026708265.1 Acidobacteriota bacterium | reverse complement strand
CGGCCTCGCGGCGACGCCGCGCTCCGTCCATCCGACCCTCAACCGGCGGGCGCGCGGCTGGCTGCGCTTCCTGTGGGAGAAGACCACGACGCCGGACGACTGGGGCGGCGACGGCATGCCCCACCCATGGTGGGACCGCTACTCGAACCCCGTCGTCACGAGCTACCCGCGCTTCGACCTGCAGGACTCGTCCTACGCGCTGCTCGTCATGGCCGACCAGACGCCGGCGTGGCGCGAGGTCTACACCCGCATCGCCGACGGGCTGGCGACCCGTTACCCGACCTACTGGGGCGCCATCGACTGGCTGACGCAGATCGGCGACGATCCTCGGCGCGCGAACTACCCGGACGCCGTGATGCGGGGCATTCCGGAGAGGCTGCGGGGCAACTACAACCGCATCGGGTGGACCGCGAACGGGGTCGAGCCGTGGGGCCTGTCGCCCGATCCGATCGGCTCGGAGGGCAACCTCTTCTTCCGCGGCTGGTTCAACCTGGTCCTTTCCATCTACAAGTACGTCTCCGGCGACGACAAGTACGAGCGGCCGTTCCCGGTGACCGGCTACGGGGACGAGCAGTTCGAGTGGGACCACCACCGCATCGCGGAGTTCCTCGAAGGGCAGTACCGCGAGCGCCCCGAGGGACCGCACTGCGAGAACACCAAGATCTGGGTGCCATGCAATGCCGCGGCGGGGCTCGGGCTCTACCTCTACGACCGGGTCTACGGACGCGACCGGCACCGGCCGGTCCAGGGGTGGCTGGAGTACGCCAAGGACAACTACATGAGCGTCGGCTCCGACGGCGGGCTGGAGTGGATCGCCAACTACTACGACCCCATCGTCGACCACATGTCGACGGCCGGCGCCGCCGCCGGAGTGTTCGACGGCATGCTCCTCCTGCCGCAGGACCGCGAGTTCACCGAGTTCCTCTACGAGTCGGCCGCCAACGCGCTCGGCTGGAACGACCCGAGCGTTCCGGTCCAGCCGTCGCCGGCGGGCACGCTGCTGGCGCGCGAGTTCGGGGACCATACGTCGCTCGAGCGCCTCCGCGCTGCGGCCGAGCTGGCCTTCGAGCCCAAGTACTTCGGCGACGACGACGCGATGTTCGGCTGGTGGTTCGGGCTCAACGACGGCTTCCCGCGCGGGCAGCTCAGCGCCCAGATGATGCTGGCGGAGGTCGGCGAGGCGGATGCCTGGGGTCGCGCCCTCGAAGCGCCGCACCTCGACAAGTACGCCGCGCCGACCGTGGAGGGCGTCGACTTCCCGTCGCTCGGGCTGTACCAGGCGTGGAACGACACCGACGGCGGCGCGCTGAACGTCGGGACCTACGCGGCGGCCCCGGACCGCCGCGGGATGGAGACGAGCTGGCGCGTCACGAACCTGCCCGACCCCGACGACGTCTACATCCTCTGCGACGGCCAGCCCTTCAGCCGCTTCGCGGTGGACGGGCCCCGATCGATCCGCGTCGATGGGGAGATCGACCAGCGCCACTACCAGATCTTCACCGGCTACCGGGGGGAGAGCGCCGAGCAGGCGGACGCCCGGCGTCGCCGCCAGCGTCAGGCGGCGGCGAGCGCGACCGCGGCCGGGGCGTCCCTCGCGGCGCGCGACGGGCACGGCCGGAGCGGGACCGGCAGCCGCGGCCAGGCGCGCGTCCAGGAGACGGGGACCACCCTCGCGTCGGAGGACGCGCCGACCTGCGCCTGCTGCGTTGCGTGACAGGACGGCGGGCGATCAGAGCCCTGATCGAAGTCCGCGGATCCGCGCTTCGAGATCCGGCGGCACCCGGAAGACGTTGAGCTTGCGTCCACGCTTCTGTCGCTCGAGCAGGCTCAGATCCGCCAGCCGGAACAGGTCCGCGCGGGCAGTGGCGTAGACCACGTCGTGACTGGTCATGTGAGAGCGTGTCGTGTACTCCCAGTCCGGGTGCCGAACCGCGTGCGCGAGCAGTGCGAGCTGGCGGTGGTTCAGGTCCGTCCGGCTGCGGAGCAACCCATCGATCCGTGACGCCTGCGCCGCCTTCGACTGGAGGTACCGGTCCAGCGTGTCGAGCGCGCGCAGGATGACGTCGACCTGGTGCACGATGAAGTAGGTCGCGTCGCTCCCGTCCGTCTCCGTATGGAGAAAGGCCCGCGCGTACTGCACGGGAGCCGCCTTGAGAAACCGGCTGATCGACAGGAACTCGAACATCCAGTAGCCGCGGCGCAGCATCGCCCAGTAGAAGAGTGCTCGGGCGGTACGCCCGTTGCCGTCGGCGAACGGATGGTCGTACGCGAGCCAGAAGTGCAGCATGATCGCACGGATGACCGGGTGCAGGAAGCGGTTGCCCTGCGGCGTCTCGGTCCCGTTCTCGGCGTTGGCGAACCGGACCATCGCTCGCAGCCGTTCGGGTAGTTGGTCCGCCGGGGGCGGTCGGTGCAGGACCTGCCCCTGCGCGTCGCAGACCTCGACGCGATCCTCGCCCGGGAGCTGCAGCCGGCCGGCGGCAGCCGGATCGTCGAGCGTGCCGCCGGTGACCGCTCGATGCAGGGTAAGCACCGCCGCGACGGTCAACGGCTGAGCCTTCATCTCGCGGACCTCGCGCATCGCGCGATAGTTGTTCAGGATCATCCGTTCACTGCGATTCCGCGGACGCCGCCCGGCGCGGATCATTTTCGCCGCCACCGCGCGAGTGGTCGACGCCCCTTCGAGCTGGCTCGACGTGATCGCCTCCCGGATCAGAGAGCTGACGATGAACTGATCGCGTGTCGCCGGGTTGGTCACTGCCTCGGCGACACCGATCCGACCGCTGGCACCGCTGTCGATTCGGTGCAGTGCCTCGAGGACACGGTCCGGGAGCATGTAGAGGAACGGCCGGCCGCGCGTATCCTCGAGCGGGAGGGGTCTCGACTGACTGAAACGAGCCAACCGGATGCCGGTCCACCACTCACCGGCGCTCAGATCGGCCGGCCGAGGTGTCTTTCGCCGCAGCTCGTCCCAGTGGATGTAGTGACCGTCCACCGTCAACTGTCTGCCGAGTCCCAGCACGTCGGGTAGACGTTGCTTGTGTCTCTCGAGGAGCTTCTCGAGCGGCGGCGGGGCGATGGGCCTCTTCATCAGCCGGATTTCCCGAATCATCAATACTGGAATCGTTGATGATCTTGATGAGGACGTACGACTACCCGGTCCCTGCCCTTACCAACGTCGAGATCATCGACATTCATCAATACTGAGATTATTGATGAATGTCGATGGAAACGCAACGACGACGCGCACCGGGCCAACGGCACTTGCATCACGGGTCGGCCCGCGTCTACACTACGGGGTTGACCGGTGCGCGTGCGTCGGCGTCGGAGGGGCCTTCCCGGCCCGCGGCCGAGCGGTTCCGGGGAGGACGCACGACGCACCTCGAGTTTCACGATGCGATCGATGGAGGAGATTCCCATGACCCAGCGGTGTCTCGTCGCCAGCCTCGCGCTGGCCGCGCTCGTCGTGCTGGCGCCCGTCGGCGTCAGCGCCCAGGAAGAGGGTTGGACCGTGCCGCGCACCGCGGACGGGCAGCCCGACCTGCAGGGGGTGTGGGACTTCCGCACCCTGACCCCGCTCCAGCGCCCGGCGAACCGCGCCGAGGCGACGCTGACGGCGGAAGAGGCGGCCGAGATCGAGGCCCGCTCGGTGGCGGCGGCCGCGGCGGCCGACCAGCCGAGCGAGGTCCGCACCGAGCCGCTGCCGGCCGGGCAGGACGTCGGCGGCTACAACGCCTTCTGGTTCGACCGGGGAGCGGGCGTGGTCGACGACCGGCGGACGTCGCTCATCGTCGATCCGCCCAACGGGCGGGTGCCGGCGCTGCGTCAGGGGGCGCGCCACCAGATCGGCTCGCTCGGCGAGGACTTCGCCAGCGCGCGTCCGATCCTCTATCGCGCGGGCGGCGCGGGCGTCGACGGCCCCGAGGACCGCGGGCTCGCGGAGCGCTGCCTCCTCGGCTTCAACTCGGGTCCCCCGATGCTGCCGGGCGGCTACAACCAGAACATGCAGCTCTTCCAGACGCCCGACCACGTCGTGATCCTCAACGAGATGGTGCACGACTCGCGCATCATCCCGATCGACGGGCGCCCGCATCTGCCGGACCACATGCGCCAGTGGATGGGCGATTCGCGCGGCTACTGGGACGGCGACACGCTGGTGGTGGAGACGACGAACTTCACCGACCGCACGGCCAGCTTCAACCCCAGCGTCATGGAGGCGATGGGGTCGGGCGAGAACATGCGGCTGATCGAGCGTTTCCGGCGCGCCGACGACGAGACCCTGAGCTACGAGTACACCGTCTACGACCCGTCGACGTTCGTGCAGCCGATCACGGCCCAGATCCCGATGAAGCGGGGCGCGGCGCCGCTCTTCGAGTACGCCTGCCACGAGGGCAACTACGGCCTGCTGAACATCCTGCGCGGCGCGCGGGACGACGAGGCCGCGCAGGCGGCGGCGCAGCAGTAGCCGACGGCCGGCTCCGACCTTCGGTTGACGCGCGCCGCGCCTTGGCAACCGAGGGTTCCAACGTAGCGGGTGGAGGACGTCAGGCAACGTCCTCCACCCCCCGTCTCTCCCCAATCAGCCGTCGTCCCCAGCGTTCCAGCCCGACGTGCTCGCGGCAAGCTGCTGGATCGACGCGCGCACGGCACGGTGTTCGCGCTCCCGCCCCTACCTCAGTTGTTCCCTTCGCGCTGCGCCGCGTAGTAGCGGTCGAAGAAGTCGAGCCGCTCCTTGCGGATGCCCTGCTCCACCTCGATGGTGTCGCCGATGTGGAGCGCTGCGTCCTCCTCGGGGTCATAGGCGGGCCACTCCGGCAGGCCTTCGGAGTTGGGATTGCCGGTCGCGGCCATGTTGACCCAGTAGGAGGCCAGGATGTCGGACAGCAGCCGGTCGGTGTCCGTGTAGTCGCGGTTGGCGTACGGGTGCGGGCTGACGCCGAAGTTGTCGAACACGTACGGGATCTCCGCCGTGTGATACGCCCCGTAGAGCTCGGCGTCGGGCGCCGGCGGGATGCGGCTGAAGAAGTACAGGTAGGCGGGAGACGAGACGGTCTCCATCAGGCGCGCCCAGGTCCGCATCTCCCAGCCGAAGGTGGCGTCCGTGCCGCCGTCCATGAAGGCCTGCTGCGCCTCCTCGTCGGTGGAGGCCGGGAACGTCTCGAAGAAGGCGTCGGCGTGCTCGCCGTACTGGGCACGCGTCGTCTCGCGGAACTGCTCCAGCGTCTCCGCTCCCGCCGTGCCGCCGAGGATCGACATCTCGTCGGCGTTCGAGCCCACGATGACCGGCACGTCGTGCTGCTCGCCCGCGGCGAAGATGTTGTAGACGGTGTCGGGGAAGACCCAGCCGTCGACCGTCGCCGCCGACACGACCAGCTCCGGCGCGACCGCGAGTATCTCGTCCGGGCTCGCCGCGCGCATCGCCTCCAGCGACGGCGTCGCGCCGTCCCCGAGGAGCGCCTCGACGAACCGTTCGCCGGCCGCTTCGATGTCGGCCTTCGCCTGCGCCCGGCCCATCGATCCGAAGCTGCCGCCGCTCTCGCCGATCGCGGCGTGGAACAGGCCGCGCGCCAGCGGCGTCGCCATCATGTGGTTGACGCTCCACGAGCCGGCCGACTCGCCGAAGATCAGGACGCGCGACGGATCGCCGCCGAACGCTGCGATGTTGCGCTGGATCCAGCCGAGCGCGGCCACCTGGTCGAGGGTGCCGTAGTTGCCCGATGCGCCCTGCTCGGACTCCGCGCTCAGCAGCGGATGGGCGAGGTAACCGAGCGCCGCGAGGCGGTAGTTGATGGTCACGACGACCACGCCGCGCTGCGCCAGACGCGTCCCGTCGTAGGTGATGTCGGCGCTGTTGCCGATCGCGAGCCCGCCGCCGTGGATCCAGACCATGACGGGGGCGCTGTCGTCGGCTTCGGCCGCGGTCCAGACGTTGAGGTAGAGGCAGTCCTCGCTCATGCGATCGACGCCGGCGTTGTAGAACGTCTGCACCTCAGCGGGGATCTCGTTCTGGATGCACGCGGGCGCCGCCTCGGTGGCGTCTCGCACGCCTTCCCAGGCCGCGGCGGGCTGCGGGGGACGCCAGCGGAGTTCGCCCACCGGCGGGGCCGCGAACGGCACACCCCGGTAGACCATGACCTCCTCGCCGAGCGGCGACAGGGCGCCGGCGAGCTGCCCGCCCTCGACGGTGACGCCCGCGCCGGCGGGCTGGGCCGCTGCCGGCGCAGTGGTCGCCGGCAGCAGGACGAAGACGAGTGCGAGACCGGTCGCCACTGCGCCGGCCGTCAGGTTTCGCATCATGAGATCACCTCGAATCACCTCGGTACTGGGTCACTTCCTCGGTCGGCCCGCATTCTCCGCTTCCCGGAGTCCTTGCTCGGCGATGGCCTGGTGGATTCGATACCAGGTCACTTCCTCGGTCCGCCCGCGTTCTCCGCTTCCCCGGATTCCCCTACTTCACGATGGCCTGGTAGATCAGGTTGCGCGACACGCCCTGGATCTCCCCGATCTCCGGTCCCTGGTGCTGGATCATGCCGACGAAGACCAGGTCGGTCACCGGGTCGATCCAGAACCACGTGCCGGCCGCGCCGCTCCAGTAGTACGACCCCTCGCGGCTCGGCTCGCCCGCGGCGGCCGAGTCGAGGACCACGGCGAAGTCCATCCCGAAGCCGAGGCCCGGCGTCATCGTCGCCTCCGCCTCCGGCGAGAGGTGGTTGGTCCGCATCATCTCCACCGTGCGCGGGGCCAGGATGCGCTCGCCGTTCAGCTCGCCGTCGTTGGCCAGCATCTGCGCGAAGCGGGCGTAGTCCTCCGCGGTCGAGAAGAGCCCGGCGCCGCCGAGCGGCAGGATGGGCGGGACGGTTGCGTCCGTCCCGAGCAGTCCGAACATCTGCGGGTTCGGCTGCAGCTTGCCGTTCTCGTCCGCGGCGTGGATGGTCGCCAGGCGGTCGATCTTCTCCTCCGGGACGTAGAAGGCGGTGTCCGACATGCCCAGGGGCTCGAAGATGCGGTCGCGGAAGAAGTCGGCGAGCGGCTGGCCCGACAGCTTCTCGACCAGGTAGCCCTGCACGTCGACCGCGATGCTGTAGATCCACTGCGTCCCGGGGTGGACCATCAGCGGAATCTCGCCCAGCTTGTCGATCATCGTCTGGAGCGGCTTCTCCAGGTCGAAGATGTCGACCGCCCCGTAGCGCTGGTCGACGGGGTGCGGTCCGAAGCCGTAGGAGAGGCCGCCGGCGTGGGACATGACGTGCCGCATCGTCATCGGCGACGCGGGCTCCTCCACCGCCAGCTCGTCGCCCTCGCCTTCCGACCCGTCGCCCGCGTAGACCTTGAGGTCGGACCACTCGGGGATGTACTTCGCAATCGGGTCGTCGAGCCGCCACTTGCCCTCCTCGTGGAGCATCATCATGGCGACGCCCGTCACCGGCTTCGTCATCGAGTAGATGCGGAAGATCGAGTCGGTCGCGAGCGGCTCGCCGGTGGCCGTGCTCTTGACGCCCGCCGCGCTCAGGTGGGCGGTCTTGCCGTGGCGCGCCACGAGGGTGACGACGCCGGAGAGGCGGCCCTCCTCCACGAAGGCGCGCATGCCGGACTCGAGCCGTTCGAGCCGCTTGGGGTCGATGCCGACCGATTCCGGCTTCGCGGCCTTCAGGTCGCGGTCCCCCTCCGCGGCGGCTGCTCCGCCCGGGGCGGCGACGGCGACGAGCGCGAAGGCCGCGACGAGCACGAGCGTTACGGAACGCAGCTTGGAACTCACTACCACGATTGCACCTCCAGAGCAGGTTCTGCCGTCAGTTCGGCAATGTGTACGCGAGCAGCCGGGCGGGGACGCTGACGCCGCCGGCGGCGACGACGACGAACTGCCGCCCGTCGTGCAGATACGTCATCGGGGTGCCCGTCTGCGGCGCGGGCATATAGACCTCGCCGACGTTCTCGCCGGTCGCCTTGTCGTAGGCCCGCAGCATGGCGCCGCGCCGCCCGTCGGGGGTCGTGAAGAAGCCGCGGTCGATGGCGTTCCGCCCGCCTTCCCCCGAGATGACCAGGGTCTTCGTCGTCAGCGTGCCGACCGGGCCCTTGCGGCCCGTGCGGGGGATGTCGACGCCCCGCAGCGCCGGATGGCGGCGCACCGAGTCGGGCGTCTCCCCGTGCGGCACCTGCCAGACGATGGTGCCGTTGTTGAGGTCGATGGCCGTGATGCGGCCCCACGGCGGTTTCATCAGCGGCAGCCCCTGCACGGTCTGGCCGGGGCCGCGCGCGGGGCCGTTGATGAACGTCATGTCCGAGCGCTCGGGAATGGCCTGCATCGCGAGCACGCGGCTCAGGGTCTGCGAGAACAGATAGAGGATGCCGGTCTCCGGGTCGTAGGAGCCGCCCGGCCAGTTCGCGCCGTTCGGGACGAACAGCGTGCCGAACAGGTCGCCCGCGCCGCGCCGGATGGGCGGCGTGAAGACCGGGCCGGTGCGGTACTGCTGCGCGATGCGGAGCGCCTCGGCGTGGAGCTCGGGCGTGAAGTCGAGGAGCTCGTCCAGCTCGAAGCCCTGCCGCTCGAAGGGCGGGGGCCGGGTGGGGAACGGCTGCGTCGGGGAGTAGGTCTCGCCGGGGAGGTCGCCGGCCGGCACGGGCCGTTCCTCTATCGGCCAGACGGGCTCGCCGGTCACGCGGTCGAAGACGTAGACCCAGCCCTGCTTCGTCGGTTGCGCGATCGCCTTGATCTCGCGGCCGTCCACCGTGATGTCGGCCAGGATCGGCGCGCAGGGGACGTCGTAGTCCCAGACCGGGTGGTGCACGAACTGGAAGTGCCAGATGCGCTCGCCGGTCTCGACGTCGACCGCGACCAGGCTCTCGGCGAACAGGTTGTCGCCGGGCCGGTGGCCGCCGTAGTAGTCGCCGGTCGGGATCTCGACCGGGAGGTATGCGATGCCGAGCTCGGCGTCGACCGTCATCTGGGTCCAGACGCCGGTGTTGCCGGTGTACTCCCAGGAACCGTCCTCCCACGTCTCGTGACCGAACTCGCCCGGCTGGGGGATGGTGTGGAAGATCCAGCGGCGCTCGCCCGTCCGGGCGTCGAAGCCGCGCACGTAGCCCTTCGCGTTGCGGCGGCTGGGCGGAGTGCCGCCGGGGCGGCTCGCTGCCCCGACGATCACCACGTCGCCGGCGACCACCGGAGCGCCGTTCCAGGCGAGCTCGCTCGTCACCGGATCGAGCTCCTGGTCGTTGTTCTGCTTCAGATCGACGATGCCGTCCTCCCCGAACCCGGGCACCGGGCGCCCCGTGCCCGCATCCAGCGCGACGAGCTGGTAGCCGATGGTCACGAAGTAGATCCGCTCGTCGCCCGCGCCGTCGCTCCAGTAGCCGACGCCGCGGCCCGAAAGGCGGCGGACGGACCGTTCGGCGCGCTCGCCCTCGTCGAGGCGGTACATCCAGAGGTGCTCGCCGGTACCGGCGTCGAGGGCGACCACGGCGCGCCGGCTGCCCGCCGTCGTATAGAGGACGCCGTCGACGACCAGCGGGGTCGACTGCAGGTTGAAGTCGGGGCTCGGGCCCAGGTTGTCGGTCCGGTAGGTCCAGGCGACGACGAGGTCGTTGAAGTTGCCGGCGTCGATCTCATCGAGAGGCGCATAGCGGGTGGCACCGAGGTCGCCGGCCCACGTGCGCCATTCGCCGCCGGTCGCGCCGTGTTGCGCCGCGGCGGGAACGGTGGCGAGGAGCACGGCGATCGCCGCCGTCGCCACGGTAGAGCGCGAGGCAGGGAGGCCGGCGGGACCGGGCCGGCGCAGAGTCGCGGATCGCATCGGTCGCACCCTCGCTGAATCGCCCTGGCCTCGCGGACTGACGATCGCGGCCGCCACTGGACTGCCCGACATCATACCCGCCGCGGCGCTCGCAGCGCGGCGATAGCTGGAGCGCGATCCGCGGTGTGATATCACTATGATATGATTTAGAAATCATCCGGGAGGGACCATGATTCAGGAGAAATCGTTCGCCGCCCCCTCGGGCTGGCTCGTGCTGCTGGCCCTGATCGCCGCCCTGGCCGCGGCCGTCACGCTGTTCATCGTCGACGTCGCCTCGGACCAGCAACTGTCGCTCGTCGGTCTGGCCTACATCCTGGCCGTGCCGGTCATCGGGTTCCTGTTCGCCGGTCTCTTCATCGTCAATCCCAACCAGGCGCGCGTGCTGCTGCTGTTCGGACGCTACGTCGGCACGGCCCGCCACCCCGGGCTGCGCTGGGCCAACCCGCTGTATGCCCTCTCCGGGCGGCGGGCGGTTTCGCTGCGCGTCCGCAACTTCGAGACCGCGCGCTCCAACGTGAACGACACGGAGGGCAACCTCATCGAGATCGCCGCCGTCGTCGTGTGGAAGGTGGTCGACACGGCGGAGGCCGCGTTCGAGGTGGACGACTACGTCCACTACGTCAACGTCCAGAGCGAGTCCGCGGTCCGCAACCTGGCCACCCGCTATCCGTACGACGCGCACGAGGAGGCGCAGACCTCGCTGCGCGGCAACACGGAGGAGATCGCCGCGCAGTTGCAGACCGAGATCCAGGGGCGGCTGCACAAGGCCGGGGTCGAGGTGCTCGAGGCGCGGATCACCCACCTGGCCTACGCGCCGGAGATCGCCTCGGCGATGCTCCAGCGCCAGCAGGCGGGCGCCATCATCGCCGCGCGCAGCCGCATCGTGGACGGGGCGGTGAGCATGGTGCAGATGGCGCTCGACAGCCTGTCCAACCGCAACATCGTGGAGCTCGACGAGGAGCGGAAGGCGGCGATGGTGAGCAACCTGCTGGTCGTGCTCTGCGGCGACAAGGCGACGCAGCCGGTCGTCAACACCGGAACGTTGCACCAATAGCCCGAATCGGGGAACGCCGAGCTGACCGTTACTCACCCGGACCGTTCAGCAGGTCGCAACCGATGGCCGCACGCAAGCCGTTCCTGCTGCGCACCGACCCCGAGGTCCTCGCCGCACTGCAGCGCTGGGCCGCCGACGAGTTGCGGAGCGTCAACGGGCAGATCGACTTCGTCCTCCGCCGCGCGCTGCAGCAGGCGGGCCGGCTCCCGGCGCGGGACCGGGATGGCGCGATGGAGGGACCGTCCGGGGACGGGGCGAGTGCGGGACGGTCCCGTGGCGGGGCGGGGTCGGCACGCGACTCCGAAGGCTGACCCGCCCCGTAGCGCCCTCGCGGGCACGTCGGGAGTCTGGCAGCGCGAGAATGCGCAGCGCGCGCGTTCTGCGGCGCGGAGTCCCAGCGGTGGCGGGCGGGGTCGGTTCACGCTAAGATGCCGGCACGCTTGACTTCGGGTCGGGAGGACAACGAATGCGAACCACCAGATTCGCGCTGCTCGCGACGGTCGCCGTCATCCTGGGCGTGTCGTTCGCCTGCGGGGGGAGCGAACCCGCGGAGCCGGCGGCGGCGATGGAAGCCGCGAACCCGAACGACCGCTTCGCCGGCGCCTGGTCGCTGGTGCGCAGCGAGCGCCGCGACGCCGACGGCGAGCTGATCGGCGAGCCCCTGGAGAATCGGGAGGGCTACATCATGTACGACCCGGCCGGCTACATGGGCGTCGCCCTCATGCAGGCCGACCGGGAGCCGTACTCCGAGGACGGGCCGACGGCCGACGAAGCGCTCGCCCAGATGGGCAGCTACGCATCCTACTTCGGGCGGTTCACGGTCAACGAGGCCGAGGGGTACGTGACCCACCACCTCGAGGGGAGCCTGAACCCGGACGGCGCCGGCTCCGACTACCAGCGCTTCTTCACCTTCGAGGGGGACAACCTCATCCTGCAACCCCCCGCCAGCGAGGACGGCGCGAGGTCGTTCATCACCTGGGAACGGCTCCCCGCGCTCCCCGAGTCCGAGCTGACGGACACGCACCGGCGGCTCTTCGGGGCCTACCGCGTGGAGTCGATCTCGCGCGAGACGACCGACGGCGAGCCGATCGAGGTCGATCAGTACGAGACGGCCTACATCATGTACGCCCCGTCCGGACACATGTCCGTGCACCTGATGCGGCCCGGCCGCATGCCCTACGCCGGCGACGAGCCGACCGCGGAGGAGGCGCTGGCGACCGTCCTCAGCTACGGCAGCTACTTCGGACCGTTCTCGGTGAACGAGGAGGAGAGCTACCTGGTGCACCACCGCATCGGCAACGAGGACCCCGGGCAGAGCGGCACCGACGCGCAACGGTTCTACGAGCTGACCGACACGCACCTCGCGTTGCGACCGCCGGTCGGCGTCGACGACGAGGGGCGCGAGGGGCAGAGCACCATCCTCTGGGCCCGGCTCGACTGACGCCGGCCCGGGTTGGACCCGTGGTGCCGCTGGCGAAGCCTCGACCTCGGCTTCGCCGTCGCCGGCGGCGATGCCGAATGAGGAAGCCGCAGCCGCCGCCGGCGGGCGCGCGCGAGATCCGTCGGCACGGCCGAACCCGCGTCGCGGACGGCAGCGTCGCGCCGATTGACTGACAGCGAGCGTTCACGGGAAGATTCGGCCCGTGCACCACGGGCCGGTGCTCGCGGCGCCGGCTCCGACCTCGTAACCGGCTTTTCCTGGAGACCGTGACAGACATGACCATCCACCGCAGCACCCGAGCCCTCCGCCGCGCGACCCTCGCGCTGGCCGCCATCCTGCTCCTCGCGCCGCCGATCCACGGCCAGGAGCCGGTCGTGGTCACCGGCATGGCCACCCCCGAGTCCGCGGTCCACGACCCGGAGGCGGACGTCTACCTCGTCTCGAACATCAACGGCGGCCCCGGCGACGTCGACGACAACGGGTTCATCACGCGCCTTTCGCCGGACGGCACCATTACGCATCTCAAGTGGATCGACGGTGAGGATCCGGCGGTCACGCTCCATGCCCCGAAGGGGAGCGCCGTGTACGGCGACCGCTTCTACGTGGCGGACATCGACACAGTCCGTTCGTTCGACCGGACCACCGGCGCCCCGGTCGACGCGTGGGAGGTGCCGGGCGCCGGCTTCCTGAACGACCTCGCGGTCGGCGCCGACGGCACGGTCTACGTCACGGACACCGGCATCTCGATCGGACCGCAGGGCTTCACCCCCACCGGCACCGCCGCCGTCTACCGCTTCGACGCCGACGGCCAGCCGCACGTGATCGCGGAAGGCGACGCGCTGGCGCTCCCGAACGGCGTCGTCGAGGCGCCGCAGGGTCTGGTGCTGGCCCCCATCGGCTCGAACGTGGTTTCGATCGTCGGCGAGGACGGGAGCCTCACGACCCTGGCCGAGCTGCCGCAGGGCCAGCTCGACGGCGTGGTCGTCGCTGCGGAAGGCTCGCTGCTGGTCTCGAGCTTCGGCGGCAATGCCGTCTACCGGATCGCCCCGGACGGCGCGGTCAGCGAGGTGGTCACGGACACGCCGGCGGCCGACATCGGCATCGACGTGGGCCGCAGCCGGGTCCTGATTCCGCAACTCAACACCAACCAGCTCATCATCTACCCGGTTTCGCTCGACTGAGCGTTCGGCTCGTTCTGCGTGACCGCCCCGGCGCCGCCGCCGGGGCGGTCAGCTCGCCTCGATGAGCCTCGTCAGCGCTGGCGTCCGGCCGAGGAGGCGCACGTAGAGCGCGAGCTGGCCGCGGTGGTATTCCTCGTGGGCGACGCCGTGCTGCATCCAGCCGAGGCGCGTCCCGGTCTCGCCGTCGAAGCGGCGGATGGTCTGGAGCATCCCGACCTCGCCGACGCGCCGGAGCCGGCGCGCCCCGGCGGCGTGGGTCGACCGCAGGAGCCGCACGAGGCCGCTCCGGTCGTCGGGGCGCTTCGACGCCGGGGTGCCGTAGGCCTCCATGAACCCGCCGAAGCTCATGCGGGTGAAGTCGCCGTCCGGGTTGGAGAGCTCGCCGCACCACATCAGGGCGGTGTCGACGACGTGCTGCGCGATCTCGGCTGCGGAGCGGGCGCCCGGCTCCGGACGGAAGTCGATCTGGCCGGGAGGGACGCTCCGAAGCTCGGCGATGACGCCGCGCCGCGCGTCGCCCCAGGCTTCGAGCGCTTCGTCGAGGAGTGACCGGGTCGGCATGCTTCGCCCTCCGGGGGGCGCTTCGCCTACACCGCCCTCCGGTAGCGGAGCTCGCGCCACGAAGCGTAGGGCCGCTCGAGGAACACCTTGGAAGCGCCGTCGGGCTGGAAGCCGAGCGATTCGTAGAAGCGCCGGGCCCGCGCGTTGGTCTCCAGCACCCAGAGCATCACCTCGGCGAACCCCCGCGCGCGGGCCTCGGCCAGCGCGCGACTGCCCAGGCTGCGCCCCGTGCCGCGTCGCCACTCGGAAGGGAGCACGTAGAAGCTCGCGATCTCGGCGCACGCGGCGCCAGCGCTCGCGCCGGCGGCTTCCTGCCCGGAGTTCTCCGCGCCACCCGCGCCCGTGCTGGCGCGGGCGTCGTCGGTCGCCGGGTGCAGCGTGCAGAAGCCGGTGACCGTTGCGCCCGCGAGCGACACGAACGTGCTGGTCCGCTTCCGCTCGATCCAGCGCTTCCATGCCCGCGCCCGTGGCGCGGCGTCCGCCGGGGGCAGCACGATCGGCGTCAGGTGCGCGGGGAGCAGGTCGGTGGCCGACGCGCGCAGGCTCGTGACGTGCACGCCGGCGATGGCCGCGGCGTCGTTCGGGGAGGCGGCCCTGATGGTGGCGTCCATGTTTCTGAGGTCGTGCCGAAGCGCGTAGTATACGCCTGCCTGCAACGGGTGGAACCGATGTTCGCTCCAGACCATGCTCGCGGGCCCGCGCCGCGCCACCTCACGCGCCGCGCCGCCCTCCGCTGGGGCGGTCGCGCCTTCGTCGGCGCCGTCGCGGCGCCCGGCGCCCTCGTCGCGTCCGGGTGTGCCGCCCGCGACGCGCCCCCCGTTACGCCGGCCGTGGACGTCCCCGTCCTCGCGCCCGTCAACGTGGCGTGGAACCGAATCATCCGGCGCGTCGTGGGCCTGCGGCCGTTCCGCCCCGCCGGTTTCGTCCTGCGCGCCGAGCGGCTCGGCGAACAGATCGTCGTCCACAACTACGGCCACGGAGGCGGCGGCATCACGCTGTCGTGGGGCACGGCCGAGCTCGCGGTCCGGGAGGCGGAGGCCGCGGCCGTCGGGCAGGAGCGGCGCGCGGCCGTGCTCGGCTGCGGAGTGGTAGGGCTCGCCACGGCCCGTCTGCTCCAGCGCCGGGGCTGGGCGGTGACCATCTACGCGCGCGATCTCCCGCCTCGCACGACCTCCAACGTCGCCGGCGGGCAGTGGACGCCCTCGTCGGTCTTCGACCGCGGCGTCGCGACGCCCGCGTTCGTCGAGCAGTTCGCGCGGGCGAGCCGGATCGCCTACCGCCACTACCAGGACTTCGTCGGCGCGGGCTACGGCGTACGCTGGATCGACAACTACTACCTCGCCGACGAGCCGGGATCGAGCTGGCTGGTCGATCTGCTGCCGGACGTCTACGCCAGCTCGACCGACCTCGAGCCGCACGAGCACCCGTTCGCGGCGCGCGCGGCGAACCGCGTCCGGACGATGCTGATCGAGCCGGCCATCTACCTGAACGCGCTGCTGCGCGACTTCCGCATCGCGGGCGGCTCGGTGGTAGTGGGCGAGTTGCGCGATCGGACGGAGGTGGCGGAGCGCATTTCCGAGCGCGTCGTCGTCAACTGCACCGGGCTCGGGGCGGCCGCGCTGTTCGGCGACGGGCAGCTCGTTCCGGTCAAGGGGCAGCTCACCATCCTCCTTCCGCAGCCCGAGGTCGACTACATCGTCCTGGAGGGCGGGCTGTACATGATCCCCCGCTCGGACGGGATTCTCCTCGGCGGCACCTACGAGCGCGGTAACGGCAGTCTCGACTTCGACACGGAGGCGGAGCGGCGCATCGTGGAAGGGCACCGGCGTTTGTTCGCCGGCATGCGAGCCTCGCCGGGCGGCGGGGAAGCCGGCGCCTCGCGCCGGGCAGGATCGTGGCGCAGCCACGGCTAGGAGCTTGCGCCGCAGAGCGCCACCGGAGTGCGTGCCGCGGCGCAAGCTCTTGGGGCGGTGGGGGCTGGGGCCGACCCGGAGCCTGCGACGGGTTCGCGGCGCTGACCGGTCGAGATGGGAGCCAACTACTACCGGTCGGCCCTCGCGCGCGTCCACCACGAGGGGTTCGCGGGCCACGCGGACGCCTGCGCGCCAGGCATCCTGGCCCGACTCGCGCCGGTGCGCGAGCGCGGGGGGCTGGTGCTGGAGCTCGGCTGCGGTTCCGGAGCACTGACCCGTCATCTCGTGGCCGCCGGTCACCGGGTCGTCGCCACCGATGCCTCCCCGGCGATGGTGGCCCTCGCGCGCGAGGCCGTCCCGGGCGCGGAGGCGGTCCGGCGGCTGACCCTCCCCGACGACCCGTTGCCCGCCGCCGACGCCGTGGTCTCGGTAGGACATGTGCTGAGCTACCTGCCGGACGTCCCGTCGGTGGCGCGCGCCTTGCGGGCCGTCGCCGCCGCCGTGCGGCCGGGCGGGGTGGTGGCCGTCGATCTGCTCGATCGCGCCTACCGCGCGGCTCGCGCCGGCAAGCAGCCGGTGGCGGCGTTCGGCGGCGACTGGGCGGTCCTCATCGCGTTCGCGTCGCCCGACCCCGAGACCTACGTCCGCGACATCGCCACCTTCATGCGCAACGCGGACGGCACGTGGCGGCGGGACGACGAGCGCCACGTGAATGTTCTCGTCGACGCGGCCGAGGTCTCGGGCCGGCTGGCGGCGGAGGGTCTGGTGGACGTGGAGGTGGCCCGAGGGTTCGACGAGCGGCAGGTGATGGAGGAAGGCCTGGTCGCGATCATCGGCGTTCGGAGGCATGCGGTGAAGACGGGCCGTGGATTCGAGCCCCGCGCGGTTACGAATTCATCGTGAAGCGGTAGAATCGCGTGTCGGGCTCGGGCCGCAGTCTGGGATCCGCCGCCTCGCGGTGGAGGGAGAGGGAAAGGACAGCGCCATGGCTTCATCGCGAAGGCGGTTTCTGATGCACGCGGCGGCGGCCGGCGGGGCCGTGCTGGCACGGCCGGCGGGTGCCCTGGCCGGATCGGCCGGGACCGGGGCGAAGGCGTCCGCGACTGCCGCGGAGACGTTCTCGCCGCCCGAGATGCTCAAGCGCCATCTGGCGAAGGCGCGGGACCTTGCCCGGGCGCAGGCCCGCGCGCGCACGGCGGCCCCCGCCGCCCCCGTCGCCGCGCAGGGCGGCCCCGACTACGGCGCGCTCTACCGCAGCCGGCGCAACTGGGGCCGCTGGGGCGACGACGATCAGGTCGGCGCCGTCAACCTGATCACGCCCGAGAAGCGCGCGGCGGCGGCGGGGCTGGTCCGCACCGGGCGCACCGTGTCGCTGAGCCGGGTCTTCGAGCCGCCGCAGCACTTCATGCAGAAGGACTCGCTGGCCGGCCTCGGCGGGTTCGTGGTCGATTACCTCGGCTTCATCTACCACGGGGGCGTCGTCACCCACATCGACGCGCTGTGCCACATCTGGGACGAGGACGGCATGTGGCAGGGGCGGGAGCCCGACGTGGAGGTGACGACGCAGGGCGCCAACTTCGGGTCCATCACGCACTGGAGCAACGGCATCATCACCAGGGGCGTCCTGCTCGACGTGCCGCGCCACCGGGGCGAGCCGCACGTGACGGTGGAGAGCCCGGTGATGGGGGAGGAGCTCGAGGCGATCGCCAGCGCGCAGGGAGTCACCGTCGAGCCGGGTGACGCGCTGCTGGTGCACAGCGGCTGGCAGTCGTACACCGACAGCGCCTCCGGCGAGGCCCTCGGCGGTCCCGGCCTCCACCCGAGCTGCGCGGAGTTCATCCGCGACCACGACGTGGCGCTCCTCGGTTGGGACCTGATGGACGCCGGGCTCGGCACGACCGACGTCGCCTGGCCGGTGCACGGCGTGCTCTTCCACTACGGCGTCGCGCTGCTCGACAACGCGCGGCTGGAGCCGATCGCCGAGGCGTGCGCCGAGGAGGGCCGGCACGAGTTCCTGTTCATGGCGCTGCCGCTCAACGTGGCGCGCGGGACCGGCAGCCCGGCCAACCCGGTGGCGATGTTCTGAGGGTCGGCGGTCACGTTCGAAGCGACGTGGTGCGGGGGAACGAGGCAGCGCAATGAGGCGCATGAGGATGGACGGCATGCGATGGGTACGTTCGGCAGGGCCCGGAGTGCGCGCCGCGCAACGCGCGACGCAGGAGTCTCGGACTGGCGCAGATTCCCGACGCGCCCGCCGGGGCGCGCGAGCGCGCCCGATGTGCCGCGCGGTCGGGTCCGCGCTTGCGCTGGTCGCGGCGTTGCTGGTCGCATGGCCGGCGACAGCGGTCGCCCAGTCGTCGAGCGCCGGGCCCGCCGCGACAGCGGCAGCGGACTGGACGCCGCCCCGCACGGCCTGGGGCGCACCCGATCTGCAGGGCGTCTGGGACTACCGGACCCTGACCCCGCTCCAGCGCCCGCGCGAGTTCGCGGACCGGGAGACCCTGACGGCGGCGGAGGCGGCCGCCTACGAGGAGCGGCAGGGGGCCCTGCTCGACGACTACGACCGCGCCCCGAGCGTGCACGCCAAGTGGTGGCTGGACTACGGGCGGGACCTGACCGCGGACCGGCGCACCTCGCTGCTCGTCGATCCGCCCGACGGCCGGCTGCCGGCGGTGACCGACGAGGCCCGCCGCCGCGCCGCCGCGCGCGCGGAGCGACGGCGCCAGCGCCCGGACCACGCCGTGCAGGACCGGGGGCTCACGGAGCGCTGCCTCACCTTCGGCCTGCCGCGCCTGCCGGGCGCCTACAACAACAACGTCCAGATCCTGCAGACGCCGACCCACGTCGCGATCGTCAACGAGATGATCCACGACGCGCGGATCGTGCCGCTCGACGGACGCCCGCACCTCGCGGACGCCGTGCCGCAGTGGCACGGCGACTCGCGCGGCTACTACGACGGGGACACCCTCGTCGTCGAGACCGTCGGCTTCTCGCCCCAGAGCGCCTTCCGCGGGTCGACGGCGGGTCTGCGCCTCGTCGAGCGGTTCACGCGCGTCGGCCCCGACACCATCCACTACGCGGTGACGATGTCGGATCCGGCCACGTGGACGCGCGACTGGACGGCGCTGGTGCCGATGACGGAGACCGACCAGGCGCTCTACGAGTACGCCTGCCACGAGGGCAACCACGGCCTGCGCAACATCCTGCACAATGCGCGCTACGCGGAAGACCCCGACTACGCGAGCAAGCTGTCGCTGCCGGCGCCCCGGCAGTAGCGAGGGAACGATGCGGACCGCCAGACCAGTCGTCGTCATCGGCTTGACCGCCGCCGCCGCCGCGGGCTTCGTCGCGGCGGGCTTCGTCGCGCCTGCCCGGGCCCAGACCGCGCCCGTGACCTTCACCGACCACATCCGGCCGATCATGGAGCGGAGCTGCTGGAACTGCCATGGCGAGGCGGTGCAGCTCTCCGACCTCGATCTCCGGACGCGCGACGGCGCGCTCGCCGGCGGCACCCGGGGGCCGGCGCTGGTGCCCGGACGCGCGGAGGACAGCCGCCTGTTCCGCATGGTCGCCGGCCTCGACCAGCCGCCGATGCCGATGAGCGGCGACGGATTGACCGCCGCCGAGGTGGACGCCCTCCGCACCTGGATCGACGAAGGGGCGCACTGGGACGCGGGCGAGGTGACGGCCGCCGCCGACGCGCTCGCAGCGCTCGAGAACGACCAGCTCCCGCCGGGCGCGCGCGACTACTGGGCGTTCCGGCACCCCCGGCGGGCGCCGGTGCCAGCGTCGGTGGACTTCTCCCACCCGGTCGACCGCTTCCTGGATGCAGCCCGCAAGGATGCCGGCGCTACCGCCGCCCCGCGCGCCGACCGGCTGACGCTGCTGCGGCGCGCCTACCTCGACCTCGTCGGCCTGCCGCCGACCCCGGAGCAGATCGAGGCGTTCCTGGCCGATACCGAGCGGGGCGCCTGGGAACGGCTGATCGACGAGTTGCTCGACTCGCCCCACTACGGCGAGCGCTGGGGCCGGCACTGGATGGACGTGGCGCGCTACGCCGACACCGACGGCTTCGAGCAGGACTACGTCCGCCCCAACGCGTGGCGCTACCGCGACTACGTCATCGACTCGTTCAACGACGACAAGCCCTACAACCAGTTCCTGCGCGAGCAGATCGCGGGCGACGAGCTCGACCTCGTGACGGACGAGACGCGCATCGCGACCGGCTTCCTGCGGGCCGGGCCGCGCGTCAACTTCCGCGAGAAGGACAACCCGGAGCGGCGACACGACTACCTGGACGACGTGCTGGCGACGGTCGGCCGCGGCGTCCTCGGGATGACGGTCCACTGCGCCCGCTGCCACGACCACAAGTTCGACCCCATCCTGCAGAAGGACTACTACCGCATGCAGGCGTCGATCTTCGGCTACGTCGAGATCGACTATCCGCTGCTCGACCGTCCCGAGGCGGATGCCTACTTCGAGGCGATGCGCGCGATCGACGAGCGACAGCAGCCGCTGCGCGACCGGGTCGACGCCATCGAAGCGCCCTACCGCGAGGAGCTCCGCGCGCGGATGATCCGCGAGCGCTTCCCGGAGAACGTGCAGGCGGCGGCCTTCAAGCCGGAGGCAGAGCGGACGCCCGGCGAGCAGCTCCTCGCGGCGCAGGTGCTCACGCTCAATCCGCCCCGGCGGCAGGTGGCCGAGGCGCTGAGCCCGGACCACCGGGCGCGCGTGGACGAGCTCCGCGCGCAGATCGCCGCGCTGGAGGACCAGCGGCCGCCGGCCCCGGCCATGGCCCACATCGTCACCGACGGCGACTACCGCTTCGCGCCGGACGGCCCGGGCGACAACGTCATCGGCTGCCCGGAATGCCGGACGCCGCCGGACGTCGAGGGGACCTACCTCTGGGAGGACGGGGGACCGGACTACGAGGCGCCCCCCAACTACTTCCTGATTCGCGGCGACCCGTTCAGCCCCGGCTCGGAGATGGCGCCCGGCTTCCTGACCGCCGCCACCTACGGCGATCCCCCGACGGAGATTACGCGCCCCGACGGGCGCACGTCCGGCCGGCGCCTGGCGCTGGCCGAGTGGATCGCCTCGCGCGACAACCCGCTGACCGCGCGCGTCATCGTCAACCGCATCTGGCACCACCACTTCGGGCGGGGAATCGTCCGCACGCTCGACAACCTGGGCCGGATGGGGGACCTGCCGACGCACCCGGAGCTCCTCGACTGGCTGGCCGTCGAGTTCGTGGACCGCGGCTGGAGCTTCAAGGAGATGCACCGGCTGCTGATGACGTCGGAGGCCTACCGCATGGCGTCGGCGTTCCCGCACGAGGCGAGCGCGGCCGCCGATCCCGAGAACGACCTGCTGTGGCGCTACCGCCCGCAGCGCATCGAGGCGGAGATCCTGCGCGACAGCATCATGACCGTCAGCGGTGGCATCGACCTCACTGTGGGCGGCCCGCCGGTGTTCCCGCACATCCCGTCCGACATCCTCTTCCAGTCGGACGGCAAGGGCTTCTGGTGCGGCAGCCCGGAGCCGGGGCGGCGGATCACGGCGCCTTCCACCGGCATCTGGTGCGAGGAGCCGGATCGGCCCGAGGTCTGGCGCCGCAGCGTCTACGTCTTCCGGCGCCGGTCGCTCGGCTTCCCCTTCTTCGACACCTTCGATCTGCCGGATCAGAACCAGACCGCGGCGGCCCGCAACGTCTCCACGGTGTCGACGCAGGCGCTGACGCTGATGAACAACCCGTTCGTTCTGAACCAGGCCGAGTTGTTCGCGGCGCGCCTCAAGCGCGAGGCGCCGGGCGACGTGGACGCGCAGATCGAGCGCGCGTACCTGATCGCGCTGACGCGCAAGCCGACCGCGGCGGAGCGCGAGGTCGCCCGCGGCCTCGTCGACGGGCAGTCGCTGGTCGACTTCACGCACGTGATGATGAACCTGAACGAGTTCCTGTACCTGAGGTAAGCCCCCGAGGTAATCGAGATGTCCGATCACCATCACCATTGCCGGAAGAAGACGTTCTGGTCGCGGCGCGACTTCCTGTTCCAGTCGGGGGGCGGCATCGCCGGCGTGGCGCTGGCCGACCTGCTGACCCGGCAGGGCCTGCTGGCGGCTGCGCAGTCCGACACCTGTGAGGCGCCGATCCCGGGCAATCCCTTCGCGCCGAAGGCGCCGCACTTCGAGCCGCGGGCCAAGGCGGTCATCTCGCTCTTCATGAGCGGCGGCGTGAGCCAGGTCGACACCTTCGACCCGAAGCCGGCCCTCAAGCAGTACGCCGGCCAGCCGATGGCGGAGTCGGTGGTGGTGCGCCAGGGGCACCCCGGCCCGCTGATGCCGAGCCCGTTCGAGTTCCAGCGGCACGGCGAGAGCGGCATCGAGGTCTCGGAGATCTTCCCGCACCTCGCGGGCAAGGTGGACGAGATGGCGTTCATCCGGTCGCTCTACGGCCGGTCGAACGACCACATCCAGGCCACCTACGAGATGCAGAGCGGCCAGATCCGCATGGGCTTCCCCAGCGTCGGGTCGTGGGTCACCTACGGCCTCGGCTCGGAGGCGGCCAGCCTGCCCGCCTACGTGGTGATGAACGACCACCGCGGCGGCCCGCTCGGCGGCCCCAACGACTGGAGCGCGGGGTTCATGCCCGCCACTTACCAGGGGACGCTGTTCCGCGCCGTGGGAGATCCGATCGTCGACCTCGCTCCGCCCGAGGGGATGTCGGCGGATCAGCAGCGCGCCCGCCTCGACGCGCTGGCCAGGCTGAACGACATTGACCTCGCACGCAACCCCGGCAACTCGGAGCTCGCGGCCCGCATCTCGTCCTACGAGCTCGCCTACCGGATGCAGGGCTGCGCGCCGGAGGCGGTCGACGTCTCGGCCGAGTCCGCGGCGACCAAGAAGCTCTACGGTCTCGACGATGCGATCACGGAGCCCTTCGGGCGCCAGTGCCTGATGGCGCGCCGCCTCGTGGAGCGCGGCGTCCGCTTCGTGCAGCTCTTCCACGGCGGCATCGGTCAGCAGAATACCGACACCTGGGACGCGCACAGCAACCTGGTGGAGAACCACACGCTGCACGCCAAGGAGACCGACCTCCCGATCACGGGGCTGCTGACGGATCTCAAGGCCCGCGGCATGCTCGACTCGACGCTCCTCGTCTGGCACGCCGAGTTCGGCCGCATGCCGATCTCGCAGCGCGGCGTCGGCCGCGACCACAACCCCGGCACCATGACCGGCTGGATGGCCGGAGCCGGCATCCAGGGCGGCCAGGTCATCGGCGCCAGCGACGAGTTCGGCTACAAGGCGGCCGAGCAGCGCGTCTCGCCGCACGACCTGCACGCGACGATCCTCCACCTGCTGGGCATCGACCACGAGCGCCTGACGTACCGCTACAACGGCCGCGACATGCGCCTGACCGACGTCCACGGGGTGCCGATCCCGCAGATCATCGCGTAAGGGGGCGGCGTCCGACCCAAAAGAAGGGCCCGCGCCGGAGCGGGGTATGCTGGACGTGATCGGGTGGTCACGTCCGCCCCCGTCTGTCCCCCACACGACGTCAGGAGGGAGACCATGGGGAAGCCGCGCCTGTTGGCCCGAGAGCTGGCGACATACGAGCGTCAGTCTCCTCAGTGGAGGGCAGAACACCAGGGCCGGTACGCCCTTGTTCACGGCGACCTGGTGGACTGTTTTCAGACCTACGAGGACGCTCTCAAGATCGGCTACCAGAGGTTCGGGCTGAGACCGTTCCTGATCAAGGAGATCCAGGTGGTCGAGCAGCCCAGATTCGTCGGCCTGTCGCTGGCGGAGGGCGAGGATTGGCGCACTTCACGGGCGCAATAGGCTCGACGGGCGCGCTCATCGACGTGACCTTCTGGGTCAGTTCGGCGCGACTCGCCGCACTCACGGCTGAGGCCCAGCCGGTGCCCGATGCCTGTCACGGCCGGGCGTTACTTGATACGGGCGCCAGCTCTACGGCCGTTGATCCGTCGATTCTCGAAGCGCTGCAACTGCCGCCGCTGGGAACGATCCCGGTGCTGACGCCATCGACCGGGAACGTGCCGCACGACGCGAGCCTGTACGACGTTGGCATAGCGATCCCACCTGCGTTGGCGGGAGAGCAGGCGCTCGTTTTTCCTAGGGTGCCGATCACCGCAAGCCAGCTCCTCGAGTCCCAAGGCATCCATGCGCTGGTCGGCAGAGACGTCCTCGCCCGTTGCGTCTTGATCTGGAACGGAGCTTACGCGCAGTTCACGCTCTGCTTCTGACCTTGGCAACCTATCGCTTCCGGGGCGATCCGCCTCTGCCGCACACAGCGGCAAGGCGCGCGCACGTGCGTGATCGGGTGAAGAACCGTGAGTGCACCGGCTCCTCAGGGATGAACGGGCGCCTTCGTGAGGATCGATGTCACCGAGCATCGGCGTCCTGAGCCCAACCGAACGAGTCCGGTCGTCCGCCGAGCTCCGCGACTCTGTCTCAGCCTGGCGTTATTCGTCGGCCTGTCGCCGCTTGCAGCGTCGGACACCGCTGCGGTCGGCGCGGAACGCGCTGCTGCGACGGCGACGGTGCTTCCTCGACATCAGCAGGCGGAGACGACTCGGTCCACGGGGGCGAGTGCTCCGGACAGCCAGGACGTGCAGAGCGAACCGGCGGAGCAGCCGCCTCCGGATTCGCCCGACGCCCGGCAGGCGCCGGAACAGCCTCCCGAGCCCCTGCAGTTCGAGGAGGACGTCGTGGTGGTCGTGGGGAGCCGGGCGCCGCCGCGGTCAGTCACCGAGTCGATGGCGCCGATCGACGCCATTCCGTTCGAGGAGCTGGCCAGCCAGGGGGAGACCGACGTCGGAGACCAGTTGCGGGCGATCGTGCCGTCGTACAACGTCAACCCGCAGCCGGTCGGCGACGCGGCGCGCATCATCCGGCCCGCGAACCTGCGCGGGCTGGCGCCCGACCACACGCTGGTGCTGGTCAACGGCAAGCGGCGCCACCGGGGCGCGGTCATCACCTGGATCGGGAACGGCGTGTCGGACGGGGCGCAGGGGCCGGACATCTCGACCATCCCCGCGATCGCGCTGCGGCGGGTGGAGGTGCTGCGCGACGGCGCCTCGGCGCAGTACGGCTCCGACGCCATCGCCGGGGTGCTGAACTTCCTGCTCAAGGACGCGCCCTCCGGCGGCAGCTTCGAGCTCCACAGCGGCGGCTTCGGCGCCGGCGACGGCGGCGCATACACGGTGAGCGGCAACGTCGGCCTACCCCTCGGGCGGACCGGGTTCGCCAACCTCAGCCTGGAGTACGGCAACAGCGCCCCGACCAGCCGCAGCGTGCAGCGCGACGACGCGGCGCGCCTCGTCGCGGCCGGCAACACCGCGGTCGCCGACCCGGCGCAGATCTCCGGTGGCCCGCGCATCGACGACAACCTCAAGCTCTGGGGCAACTTCGGCCACCTGTTCGCGAGCGGCGTGCAGGCCTACGGCCACGCCAACTACGCCAGCCGGACGGTGACCGGCGGCTTCTTCTTCCGCAACCCGAACACGCGGGCCGCGGTCTTCAGCATCGACCGGGGGCGGAGCCTGCTGATCGGCGACGCGCTCGACGCCGAAGACGGCGTCGTCGACGGCTCGGCCGGCTGTCCGTCCGTCGGCATCACGGACGACCGGCCCGACGCCGGCGCCCTCGCGCAGGTTGCCGCGGACCCGAACTGCTTCTCGTTCCAGGATCGCTTCCCGGGCGGGTTCACGCCGCAGTTCGGCGGTGATGTGCTGGACATCTCGGTGGCGGGCGGGCTGCGCGGACAGCTTCCGGGCGGCGCGCTCTGGGACGCAAGCGTCGGCGCGGGCTCGAGCGAGGCCGACTTCTTCATCTTCGACACCGTCAACGCCTCGCTGGGCCCGGCCACCCCCACCGAGTTCGACCCCGGCCTCTACCGACAGGACGAGGTGGGCGCCAACGTCGACCTCAGCTACGCCCTCACGGATCGCGTCAACCTCGCCGGCGGAGCCGAGTGGCGCAACGAGCGCTTCACGATCGGCCTCGGCGAGCCGGCCTCCTGGCAGATCGGTCCCTACGCAGCGCAGGGCTTCAGCGCGGGGTCGAACGGCTTCCCTGGCTTCAGCCCGATCGCGGCCGGCGCCTGGAGCCGCGCCCACGTGGCCGCCTACGGCGACGTCGAGGTGCGCGGCGCGGACGATGCGTGGACCGCGGGCGGTGCACTGCGCCTGGAGGACTACGAGGACTTCGGGGCCACGCTGAACGGCAAGTTCTCCGGCCGCGTGCGAGTGAGCGCCGGCGCGGCGCTCCGCGCCGGCGTCAGCAGCGGCTTCCGCGCCCCCACGCCGGGCCAGCAGAACGCGTTCAACGTCTCGACCGAGTGGGACCGCGAGCTGATGGACCTCGTGAACAACGGGACCATCCCGTCGACGTCGGCCGTGGCCCGCCTGCGCGGCGGAGTGCCGCTCCAGCCGGAGCGGTCGGTCAACCACTCGGCCGGCGCCGTCATCGACGCAGGACCGTTCAGCCTGACCGCCGACTACTTCCGCATCCGCCTGTCCGACCGGCTCGCGCTGACCCAGCTCTTCGCGCTGAGCCCGACCGAGGTGGACGGACTCATCGCCGAGGGCGTGACGAGCGCGCGCAACCTGCAGAACTCCCGCTTCTTCACGAATCACTTCGAAACGCTGACGCAGGGGCTCGACCTGGTCGCGACATACACGCCGCCGGCGCTTGGGGGCCGGACCCGGCTCGGGTTCCTGTTCAACCGGACCGCCACCCGCGTCACGCGCTTCGATCCCGAGGTGCTCGACGACGTCCGGATCCGCGAGCTGCAGGAAGCGATTCCGGGCATGCGCTGGAACGCGACCGTCCGCCAGGCCGCCGGTCGCTGGCGGCTGCTGGGCCGGGTGAGCTACTACGACGACTGGTTCGACTCCCGCGACTTCTACGCCTACCACGGCGACACGGTGCTCGACCTGGAAGCCGAGTATCCGCTCAGCCCGTCGGTGACGCTGGTCTTCGGCGGCCGGAACGCCCTGGGCCGCGACCCGGAGGAGAACCCGCGCGCCGGCGTCCGCGGCAACCGCTACAGCGTCAACACGCCGTTCGGCATCAACGGCGGCTTCTACTACGTGCGGATCCGTCGCACCTGGGGCGGGTAGCGGCAGGCCCGGGCCGGGACGGCAGCGGAAATCGGGGCAGACGGGTGGCCGCACGCGGCGGGCCGGCGAGCGTCAGGCGGCGCGGCGGGAGCAAGGCCGCCGCGGTCAGCGCGCCTCGAGTGCCTCGATCAGCGCCACGCCGCCGAGGCGGTCCATCTGGTTGCGGATCCAGCGCTGGCGGGCACGGACGTAGCGGGACGGCCGGTCGGCGCGCAGCCGCGCCGGGTTCGGGAGGACCGCGGCCAGGCGGGCCGCCTCGTCGGGCCCGAGGTCGGCTGGACGCTTGCCGAAGAAACGCTCGCTGGCCGCCGTGACGCCGAAGAGGCCGTCCCCGAACTCGGCGATGTTCAGGTAGACCTCCAGGATGCGCCGCTTGCTCCAGCAGAGTTCCAGCAGCAGCGTGAGCGCAGCCTCCAGCCCTTTCCGGACGGCGCTGCGCCCCGGCCAGAGGAAGAGGTTCTTGACCGTCTGCTGCGAGATGGTGCTCGCGCCGCGCAGCCGCTCGCCCTGCATAGCGTCGTCGAGCGCCGCCCGGATGGCGTCGACGTCGAACCCGTGGTGCTCCGGGAAGCGCTGGTCCTCGGCCGCGATCACGGCGAGTCCGGCGAAGGGCGCGATATCGTCCCAGGCGGTCCAGCGGTAACCCGTCCCGGTCCAGTCGGGTGCCTCGGCGTGCGCCTGAGCACTCTGCAACATGAACGCGGTGGTCGGCGGCGGGATCCAGCGCAGCAGCAGGACGACGATCAGAGGTCCGCCGAGGCTCACGACACCGACGGCGAGGCCGATCCGGCGCAGGCGCTGCGCCCACGACCGCCTCGGCCCGCGCCTGCCGCGGCGGCTGTCGCGCCCCGAGCGCCGCCGACCACCTGTGCCCGCCCGGGCCTGTGCCGGCTGCGTCCTCATTCCGTCAGGCTCCCCGCCGCCGCGAAGACGGCGCATACCACCTTCACCACCTCGACCGCGATGTCCGGGAGCTTCCGGCGCAACGCCGCCGTCCCTTCACATCACCGCGTCTCCCAGATGTTATCGGCCGCCCGCGCGGACGGATACCACGCTCGCGAAAACGGCATTTGAGATCATCGTCCTCCGCCTTGACCGCGCGAACGCCGGTGGAAGGGCCAGGAAGACGCCTTCGCCCCGGGGACACTGCCGATCATTCGATTGGATCGTAGAATTTTACAGGATGTGGGTGGACCGGCAGATCGAGCCTCTCCTGCGCCAGCGAGTGGCGACGCGCCCGGTCGTCATCCTGACCGGCGCGCGGCAGACGGGGAAGACGAGCCTGATGCGCCGGCTGTTCCCGGATCACGGCTTCGTGACGCTCGACCTCCCGAGCGAGGCGGAGCAGGCCGAGCGCGAACCGGCGACGTTCCTGGCGCGCCATCCGCCGCCGGTCGTCATCGACGAGGTCCAGTACGCGCCCGGCCTCTTCCGGCACCTGAAGGTGGCGGTCGATCGCGAGCGCGAGAGTGCGGGCGCCTTCCTCCTGACCGGCTCGCAGCCCCTCGGCCTGATGCAGTCGGTTTCGGACTCTCTCGCCGGCCGCGCCGCCGTCGTGGAGCTCGAGCCACTCTCGTTCGCCGAGGCGAAGGCCGCGCATCCCGACCTCACGGTCGAGCGGTTTCTGGTGCGCGGGGGCTTCCCGGAGCTGTACGCCAACCTGGAGATCGACGCGGAGGGCTTCCTGCGCTCCTACGTCGCCACCTACCTGGAGCGGGATCTCCGACAACTCCTGCAGGTGGCCCGCCTGCGGGACTTCGAGCGCTTTCTCCGGGCCGCTGCCCTGCGAACGGGCCAGTTACTCAACCGCGCCGACCTCGCGCGCGATGCGGGCGTCGCGGGGTCGACCGCCGGCGCCTGGCTCTCCGCCCTGGAGGCGTCCCACCAGGTCATGCTGCTCGAGCCGTGGTTCGCCAATCGGACGAAGGGCCTGGTCAAGCGCCCGAAGCTCTATCTGCGGGACGCCGGCCTGGCGGCTTTCCTGTGCGGTGTCCACGGCGCCGACGCACTTGCTGCGTCCCCCCTGGCCGGCCCTCTTTGGGAGACGTTGGTCTGCTCCGAGATCCGCCGCGCCCAGATGAACCGGCGCGGGGGCTGGGAGTTCCACTTCTGGGGCGACCGCACGCGCGAAGCCGACTTCCTCCTGCACCGCGCGGGGACCTTTCATCTCGCCGATGCCAAGTGGACGGAGCATCCCGACGCCCACGACGCCGGGGGGCTTCAGCGCATTGCGCGCCAGCTGTCAGAGGACACCGTGCGATCGATGTCGGTCTTCTGTCGCGCGCCGAACTCGTATTCCCTGGAAGCCACCGGCGGTGCCCGCGCCGTACGGCTGGGCGCGCCCGAAGAGCTTGCAGAGTGGACGTAGGAAGGGGACAGCAGTCACGACGACTCGGAATCTCGAGCCGTCCGCATGTAGCTACGATAGGGCCACGGAGCACGCGCAGTTCTGTGCCCGGGTGGAATCGAGTGTGAGGCAGATCTCATGAGAGCGGACGCCGTGGTACGGGCTCGGATCGACAGCGAAACCAAGGCGCGCGCGACGGAGGCGCTCCATGCCATGGGCCTGTCGGTGTCCGACGCCATACGCCTGATGCTGCTCCGGGTGGCTGACGAGAGGCGTCTCCCGTTCACCGTCCACGTCCCCAACGCCAGTACCGCCAAGGCCATGAAGGAACTGGTGCACAGGAAGGGGAAGCGTTTCGAGAGCGCGAGCGAGTTGTTCCGCGACCTCGATTTCTGAGTCGTCGCGATCGAGTTCGATCAGCGCGGAGCAGTCGCGAATCTGCACCTGGCTGGCACCGGAGTCCTACTCCGGGATAGCAGTTCGAGCCGTCACACGCCGCTCCGCGCCGCCGCCAGCCGAGCCACGAACGCCTCATGCTCCGGCGACCCGATCCCCTTCTGCACGTCGGCCAGCGCGCCGGCCAGATCACCCTTCAGCAACGAGCGGGCGGCGAGCCGCAGTCCGGGGAAGACGCGGCTGTGGACGATCCCCGCGTCGTCCGCCGGGAGAACGCGGTACTCGCCGTCAGCGAGCTCGAACCAGTCGATCTGCCGCTCGTGAGTCCGCCAGACCGCGTACTCCTGCACGCCGTTGCGCCGATAGGCGCGCAGCTTGTCGTGCAGGTCGATCGACGCGCTGCTGGCGGCTACCTCCACGACCAGCTCGGGAGCGCCCTCGATGTAGTCGTCGGCGCTGACCCGCGCACGGCCCCCCGCTTCGGACTCGATGTGCAGAAGGACGTCCGGCTGCGGCTCGTTGTCGAGGTCGAGTCGGACCGTCGCGTTGTCGTAGCCGCGGATCCCTGGGGTGGACGCCGCATACACGAGCAGCACCGTCTGGATCATGGCGTGCGGGCCGGCGTGCGCCAGGCTGACGGGCGAAGGCATGTAGACGACACCCTCGATGAGCTGCGCCTTCTTGAGATCCGGCCGTGCGGCGTAGCGGCGTTCGAACTCGCACCGCGTGAGCCGGTCGCCGTTCTCCAGCGCTGGGGACGGCGTTCCCGCGGACGGGCTCACCATGGCTCGTTACCCGGCTACTCCGAGTACGTAATCCGGTAGATCGCCCCGGCACTGTCGTCGCTGACGAGGAGCGCGCCGTCCGGCATCACCTGCACGTCGACCGGCCGGCCCCACCAGGTGTTGTCGGCCTCGAGCCAGCCCTCGGCGAAGACCTGATAGTCGGTCACGCGGTCGCCGTCGAGGGTCGCCACCGTCAGCCGGTAGCCGGTGTGTCCCGCTTCGGGGGTGCGGTTCCACGAGCCGTGCTCGGCGATGAAGATGCGGTGCCGGTAGTCGGCGGGGAACATGTCGCCGGTGTAGAAGCGCATGCCGAGCGAGGCGACGTGCGGGCCGAGCGTGCGCGCCGGCAGGCGGAACTCGCTGCAGGGGCGGGTGTTGAACTCCGGATCCTGGATGTCGCCCTGGTGGCAGTGGGGGAAACCGAAGTGGAACCCGGGCTCGGGCGCGTGGTTGAGCGTGTCGAACGGCTGCCGGTCGCCCATCCAGTCGCGGCCGTTGTTGGTGAACCAGAGCTCGTCCGTCTCCGGGTGCCAGGCGAAGCCGACCGTGTTGCGGACGCCGTGGGCGTAGATCTGCACGTCCGAGCCGTCCGGGTGCATGCTGGTGATGGTGGCGTAGATCGGTGTCGCTTCCTGGTGGTCGCACACGTTGCAGGGCGCGCCGACGGGCACGTAGAGCCGCCCGTCGGGACCGAACGCGATGAACTTCCAGCCGTGCGCCCGGTCCGTCGGGAACCCGTCGTTCACCACGACCGGCTCGGGCGGGGTCGTCAGGTTGGCCTCGATGTCGTCGTAGCGCAGCACGCGGTTGACCTCGGCGACGTAGAGCGCGCCGTCGCGGAACGCCACCCCGTTCGGCATGTTGAGGCCGGTGTCCAGCGTCAGCACCCGGTCCGCCTTCTGGTCGCCGTCGTCGTCGCGCACCGCGTAGACGTTCCCCGCCCGGCGCGTGCTGACGAAGAGCGTGCCGCTCGGGCTGAGCGACATCTGCCGCGCGTTCGGCACGTCGGGCGCGTAGACCTCGATCGCGAACCCCGGCGGCAAGGTCAGCTTGTCAATGGGCGGCGCGGACTCGTCCTGGGCGGCCGCCGGCGCGACAGCCGCCGTCGCGGCGACCGTGAACAGTGCAAGGGCCAGGTGTCGGGTCTTCATCTTGTCCTCGCGTGCGCTTCTCCGGCGCGATGCTCTGCCGACAGGTTCGCTCCGTCGATCAGCCTGGGGACAGGTTCACGGAGCGTTTGCGGCTCCCGGGTCGACCGTCAGTACCGGAAGAGGTACTGGATCTTCGTGAAGATGGCGCGGTTCGTTCGCTGCATCGTCAGCAGCGTGGGGAAGAGCTGCTCGTCCAGGCCGTCGCCGTTGATGTCGCCGTACAGCCGGTCGGCCTGCTGGTAGTGATCGTCGTAGCCGACGTAGAAGGCGGTGCCGGCGTCCACGCGGTACGTGAACAGCCAGTTCAGGGCGAACTTCCGGTCGAACGTGTTGTACTCGGAGATGTTGCGGAGCAGCAGCCGATCGGTGAACTGGTAGGTGCTGAGAGCGCGCAGGATCCTGACGTCGAAGATGGGCTCGGCGCCGCCGCTGCGCAGGTCGATGAAGTCGCTCACGCTGAGGTTCAGCTCGGACTGGAAGCGCGAGGCCGGCCGCACGGAGGCGAAGAAGCTGCCGCTGCCCCCCTTGCCGAGGTACGGGTTCTCCTGGTACTTCACCTCGTCGCCGCGGCGGTAGTAGCCGCCGAACGACAGCCGCCGGCTGGTGTTGACCTGCCCCCCGACCGACACCGCCCGCTTGTGGAAGTCGATGCCGAGGTAGTGCTCCATCTCGTCGCGCAACTCGACGTTCACGCTGATGTTGCGCGCGAAGGTGGCGTTGAAGCCGGCGCGCCAGTCCTCGTCCTGCAGGAGGCCGTCGAAGCTGTGGTTCCGGGAGTAGCCGATGCTCGGCCCCCAGTTGAGCACCCAGCTCTCGGGCCAGACCGTGTAGCCGATGCGGCTGAACACCTGCTGCATGTCGGTGCGCCGGACGAAGCCGACGTCGTGCCGGAAGTCGGGCGACAGGCTGTAGGCGGACACCCATCCGCTCCAGTGGCGGCTGTTCAACCGGTAGTTCAGGTCGAACATCTGGCCCTGCCGATCGATCCCGTCGAGGTCGCGGTGGTCGGTCTGGACCGCCTTGAAGCCGAAGCCCTGCGTGTTGCCCAGCCGGAAGTCGCCGTCCACCGCGCCCAGGGTGCTGTGGGTGTCCATGAACGAGCGGTGCGTGAGGAACGCGCCCACGTGCGACTCGGCGTAGAGGTCGTAGCGGGCCCGCGCGACGAGGTTGTTCGCCTTCTGGCCGTACGCCGCGTCGCCGGGGGCGACCCGTCCCGGCGCCTCGTCGTTGGCGACGATCAGGCCGAGCGTCGTGTCGCCGACCTTCCCGGTCAGCTTTGCGCCGAACTCCGGGTCGACGATCGTCCGCGTGTGGACGAAGGTCACGGGGCCGAACATCTGGAAGATCTCCGCCCCTTCCAGGAAGAAGGGCCGGAGCTCCGGATAGCGGAGCGCGAAGCGCTGGTTCACCTCGATCTGCGGCAGGTCGGACTCGATCTGGGAGAAGTCGGGGTTGTAGGTCAGGTCCGCCGTCAGGTTCGACGTGATGCCGTACTTGACGTTCAGCCCCCCTTCCGGCGCGACGTCCTTCGTGGCGAACGTCGCACCGTCGAGCGAGCCGTGCTGGATGGCGGTGAACGTCGGCAGCACCTCGATGTTGCGGCTCATCGAGAGGTTCGTCATCCCCTCGAGCACGCCCACCTGGGTCAGGAAGCCGGACACGTTGCGCGTGATCGGCGCCCAGACCTGGTTCTCGTCCTTCCCGCGCACCTCGCGCACGATCTGGAAGCCCCAGCGGTGCGGGAGGTCGCGGTCGCGCTGCGGGTAGCGGAGGCTCTTGAACGGGATGGCCATCTCGGCCGTGAAGCCGTCATCGACGATCCGTCCCCCGCTGGAGAACAGTGCGTCCCAGGAGGAGTCGCCCGTCGGTATGCGGCTTCCGCTCCAGGAGTAGCTTCCGGTGCGCCGGCGCCGCCCACCCATGCTCCAGCCGCGCGAGTTGACGATCGCGTCGCCCTGGACGCCGTAGCCGTTCACGGAGAACCGGTAGGCCCGCTGCTGATCGAGAAACGTGTCGAAGTAGACCGCGATGTTGTCGTCGTCGATGGTCTGGTCGCGGTCGACGCGATTGGCCCGCATCAGGCTCCGGTCTTCGTAGTGCGCGTGCACCGCAACGTAGAAGTTCTGGCTGTCGTAGGCGATCCAGATGTCGGTCGCCTCCGTCGCCGGCGCTCCCTCCACCGGGTTCTGCTGCACGAACTCGGTGATGTGCAACGCGTCGCGCCAGACGGCGTCGTCGAGCCGGCCGTCGATGCGTGGACGTTCCCGGACCCGCGGCGGCCGCGCCGTCGGGCGCCCGGTCAGGATGCCGACGTCCCGCGCCACGCCGAAGCCGGCCGACGTGGGCGCCCCGCCGAAGGAGAGCTCGCCGCTGACGTCGGTGGGCACGGGCTCGGCGACCGGGTCCCGTGGCGCGCTCCCGGGGCGTGCGGGCCGCTCGGCCGGGACTGGAGGCGGGACGATGACGGCGGCCGGCATCGTCGCGAGTCCGAGTGGCCCATCGCCATTCCCGTTCCCGTTGCCGTAGCCGTTCCCGTTCCCACCGCGTGCGTTCCCGGTCCCGTAGACGGGTCCGTTGCCGAAGCCGCCGCGATATCCGAAGCGGTCGCCGTTTCCGCTGCCGGCGCCGAGGTCCGAGGGCCGCGCTCCAGGTCGCGGCTCGCCGGCGGTGGGTGCGAACCCGTTGCGCTGCAGCCTGCCGAGCGCGGCGGCAACCTCGGCCACCAGGCGATCCTGGAGGTCGAAGATCTCGCTGGCGCCGCCGTCCACCGCAACGCCGGTCGCTACCGTTCCGGTGTCGACGTCCACGATTCGCGCCGTGAACCGCAGGGCGCCGTCCGTCCGCTCGTACGAACCGGTCAGGATCCAGGCCGCACCCAGACGCCGGCTGACGTCGCGCAGGATGCGCTCCGGGTCCGACGGAACGTCCTGGCCGTACGCCTGCAGTTCCTCGGTGACGGCGGCAAAGAGTGCCGCGCTCTCGAGGATCGAGACGGTGTCGAGCTGTTCGAGGCCGGCTACCGTGGTCTCCACGATGCCGTCCCCGATCCAGTCGTCCGACGGCTCGCCGGAGAGGTTGACGAACGGGACGATGGCGAGGGCCCGGTCCCCGACCGCGGGCGGCCGGGCCGCCGACTCGTTGCGAGGCTCCGGCTGCGCGGCGGCGGGCGCGACACCGGCGCCGGCAATCGCGAGCGCCGCGAGCAGGCCTACCAGATGGCGCACGTCACCTCCGTTCCGAGCGGATCCCCGCATGATTGACCATCGATCATAGTCGAAGTGGCGTCGGGACGCCCATCCGACGGCGTTCTCACGGCCGGCGCCCCGGCCGCCCTCACGGGCGCGTCGGGGCGCCTGTGCCGGCGGAGTGCGTGCGTCGCCGGGTCTGCGGTGCGGCGGCTCCCGTTCGGGTCGGGTGGCCGCCGCCTCAGGCCAGCCGGTCCCGCACGGCCCGGGCCATCGCCTTGCAGCCCAGCGCGGGACTGCCGGGGGCGGCGAGGTCCGCCGTCCGGCAGCCGTCGGCCAGGGCGGTGCCGATGGCCTGCTCGATGGAGTCCGCCTCGGCGCCCAGGTCCAGCGCGTGCCGGAGCAGGAGGGCGGCGGAGGCGATGGCGCCGATCGGGTTGGCGGCGTCACGGCCGGCGATGTCGGGCGCGGAGCCGTGAACCGGCTCGAAGAGCCCCCCGGAACCGCCCACGCTGGCCGACGGCAGGAGCCCGAGCGACCCGACCACCGCGCCGGCCTCGTCGGAGAGGATGTCGCCGAAGAGGTTGCCCGCGAGCAGGACGTCGAACGAGCCGGGATCCGTCACCAGGCGCATGGCGCACGAGTCGACCAGTTGATGCTCGAGGCGGACGTCGGGATAGCGGGACGCCACGTCCGCGACCACCTCGCGCCACAGCCGCGAGCTCTCGAGGACGTTCGCCTTGTCGACCGACGTCACGAGCTTCCGCCGACCGCGCGCGCTCTCGAACGCGACGACCGCGATGCGCTCGATCTCGGCCGTGCTGTAGCGCATCGTGTCGAACGCCTCGGCCCCGTCGGCGCTGCGGCCGCGCGGCTCGCCGAAGTAGATCCCGCCCGTCAGCTCGCGCACGATCAGCATGTCGACGCCGCGCAGGCGCTCCGCGCTGAGCGCCGCGCCGCCCTCCAGCCCGGGCCAGACCCTCGCCGGCCGCAGGTTGGCGTACACGCCGAGTGCCCGGCGCAGCTCGAGCAGGCCGGTCTCGGGGCGCCGCTCGCGCGGGCCGTCGCTGAAGGCGGGGTCGCCGACGGCCCCCAGGAGCACTGCGTCGGCGGCGCGGCAGTCGCGGAGGGTGCCGTCCGGCAACGGAGGCTCGCCGGCCCGGAGCGCGGCCGCACCGAAGGGGGAGCGGGTCAGGGCGAACGTGTGGCCGTGGCGGGCGGCTACGGCTTCCAGCACGCCGGCGGCGGCGGCGATGACCTCGGGGCCGATGCCGTCTCCGGGCAGCAGTGCGATGGTGGCGTTCATGCCGGTGCGGTTCGCGGAGCGCAGGGCTCGGGGTGGACGCGGGGGGTCAGGCCGCGCCGCGATCCGCGGCGGGGGAGTCGGCGACGGCCCGAACGCGGCCGACGATCGCCGCCACGTCGTCGTCCTGCACGGACTTCTGGCGGTCGGCGAGCGCGATCACCTCGCGGTAGACGCGGTCGACCTCGAACCGGTTCAGATCGAACCCCAGGTCCTCGCAACGCTTCCGGACCGCATGCCGGCCGGAGTGCTTGCCGAGCACCAGAGTCGACTCCACGCCGACGTCCTCGGGCTTCATGATCTCGTAGGTCCGCCGGTCCTTGATGACGCCGTCCTGGTGGATGCCGGCCTCGTGCGCGAAGGCGTTCCGTCCGACGATGGCCTTGTTGGCCTGCACGGGTTCCTCGGTCAGCTCCGACAGCAGCCGACTCGTGCGCACCAGCTCGATCGTGCGGACCTGGGTGGCGTACGGCAGGCGCTCGGGCTTGACGCGCGTCGCCATCACGATCTCCTCCAGCGAGGCGTTGCCGGCCCGCTCCCCGATGCCGTTGATGGTGCACTCGATCTGCCGCACCCCGGCCCGGAGCGCGGCGAGGGAATTGGCCACCGCCAGGCCGAGGTCGTCGTGGCAATGGGCGCTGAAGATCACGCCGTCGGCCCCGGCCACCGCGGCACGGACCTCGCCGAAGAACTCCTCGATCTCCTCGGGCGTGCAGTAGCCGACGGTGTCCGGCAGATTGATGGTGGTCGCGCCGGCCGCGATCGCCGTCTCGACGACCTGGCAGAGGAACGGGATGTCGCTCCGCGTGGCGTCTTCGGCCGAGAACTCGACGTCGTCGGTGTAGCCGCGCGCCTGCGTCACGCCGTCGGTCACCGCCTTGAGGCAGTCGTCGCGGCCGATCCGCAGCTTGCGCTCGAGGTGCAGATCGGAGGTGGCGATGAAGGTGTGGATGCGCGAGCGGGGCGCGGGTTCGAGCGATTCCCCGGCCCGCTCGATGTCGGCGGGGTTGCAGCGGGCGAGGGCCGCCACGACCGGTCCGCGGATCTCCTGGGCAATGAGGCGGACGGCATGCGCGTCGTCGTCCGACGCGATCGGGAATCCCGCCTCGATGATGTCGACTCCGAGCGCCGCGATCTGCCGGGCGAGCCGCAGCTTCTCCTTCGTGTTCATGGAGAAGCCGGGGGACTGCTCGCCGTCCCGCAGCGTCGTGTCGAAGATGATCAGGTTCTCGACTGCCACCGTGCCTCCTGTCCCGCCCTGACTGCCCCGCGCCCCGTCGCGACGTTCACTACGCCTACCATTTGACCCGCAGGCCGCGAATTCCGTCAAGGTTATAGTTCTTACGTCAAGATAACGCTTCGTTATATCCAGCCCAGGGCCGGTCTGGGACCCTTCAGGTCCTCGTAGGGCCAGTTCGCCGAGTCCTCCCGCGGACGTGCCCGGGAGCGCAGGACGTTCGGCGACGCGCGCCCCGGCGCTGGCCCGGCGTGAGAGGGAACCGAGCGCGCACGTAACGGCGATTTTACGGGGCGGTCACGCCGCCGTCATGCGGCGTCGGCATGATCCCCCTGTTCGTGTTCGGCGGCTGGTTTGCGCGCCATCCCTTGTCTTTGGCTCTCTCACCCTCGGAACTCCGGAGGACGGTGACAGATGCGCAGTGCGGTTCGGTTCGTGTGGGTGTCGGGGCTCGCGATCGCGCTCCCGGCGCCGGCATGGGCCCAGGAGACCGGCGTCGTCGCGGGTGAGGTCATCGACCAGAACCTCGCGATCACGCTCCCCGGGGTGCCGGTCGAGGTGGTCGGGTCGGGGGAGATTGCCTACACGGACCTCGACGGCCGGTACCGGTTCGAGCTCCCGGCAGGAGCGCACGAGCTCCGGATCGTCATGGCCGGCTACGCCGAGCAGAACGTGGCGGTCGAGGTCGTCGAGGGCCGGTTGAGCTCGGTGCAGGTGGCGCTCGCCTCCAACGTGTTCGCGGAGGAGGTGACGGTGAGCGCGCCGACGCTGGAGGCCGCGTCGTCGACCGCCGCCGCCCAGCTCATGATGCGGATGCGGGCCCCATCGGTGCAGGACAACATCGGCGCCCTCGAGATGTCCGCGAACAACGACTCGAATGCCGCGGATGCGATGCAGCGCGTCACCGGTGTCTCCGTCGTGGAGGGCCAGTCGGTCTTCGTCCGCGGCCTCGGCGAGCGCTACAGCAACACCACGCTCGCCGGCGCCACCCTGCCGACCACCGAGCCGGACCGTCGCGTGGTTCCGCTGGACCTCTTCCCGACCGGCCTCATCGACAGCGTTCAGGTGAGCAAGACCTACACGCCGGACAAGCCGTCGCAGTTCGCGGGCGGACTGGTGGAGATCGTGCCGCTGAAGCTGCCGGACTCCACGAGCTTCGAGATCTCGGCCGGGGGCGGCTGGAACAGCCTCACCACCGGGACGATGGGCCTCGGCTACCCCGGCGGCGGCCGGGACTGGGCGGGTTTCGACGACGGCACGCGGGCGCTTCCGGCCGGATTCCCGACCCGCAAGGTGACCCGCGGCGGCCGCTTCTCGGGCACGCTCGGCTTCGCCAAGGAGGACCTCGAGCGGATCGGGGAGCAGTTCGCGAACGTCTGGGATCCGGTCGAGGAGTCGCTCCCCCTCGACCAGTCGTACAGCGCCCTGTTCGGCGGCCGGTTCGGGAAGCTCGGCATCGTCGCCACGTTCCGCCACTCCCAGGGCTCGCAGTACACCGAGGAGGAGCAGACCTTCTACAAGGTCGGGAGCGGCGGCGCCATCGAGCGTTTCAACGGCCCCTACGACTTCCGGATCACCGAGCGGTCCGGGACGGTCGGCGGCGTCGGCAACGTCGCCTACCAGTTCACGCCCAACCAGCGGCTCTCGTTCGACAACTTCTATACGCACGTCGGCACCAACGAGACCCGCATGTTCCAGGGCTACAACGACGACGCGGGCAACGACATCCGGAACCAGCGGCTGTGGTGGGTCGAGGAGCAGATCACGAGCCACCACCTGGGCGGCGAGCACCTCTTTCCGACGCTCTCGAACAGCCGCTTCGACTGGAGGCTCGCGTACTCCCGCGCCGACCGTCGGGAGCCGGACCTGCGCGAGGTGCTCTACGAGTCCGACCCCGCCCGGCAGGCGTTCGTGCTCTCCGACGAGTCGCAGAGCGGCCTCCGGCAGTTCAACGACCTCGAGGACGACACGTGGGAGGGGAGCCTCAACTGGAGCTCTCTCTTCGAGCAGTGGGGCGGCTTCGCCTCGCAGGTGAAGTTGGGCGGGAGCTACATCGACCGGAGCCGCGACTTCCGGTCGCGCCGGCTGCGCTTCGTGCCCCGCAACCTGATAGGCGGCGACTTCGCCGGGGCGCGGAACCTCTCGCACCGCCTCGGCTACGACGTCGCCCAGGGCCGCGACATCGATCTCTCGCGGCCGGCGGAGGAGCTCTTCACCGCGGCCAACATCGGCGACATCTTCGAGCTGAAGGAAGAGACCCGCGGCACCGACCGCTACGACGCGGCGCAGGACGTCGGCTCGTTCTACGGGATGATCGACCTGCCGCTCTCGGCGTCTACCCGCCTCGTGACCGGGGCCCGCATCGAGACGTTCGCGCAGGTCGTCGAGACCCTCGACCCGTTCGTAGGGACCATCGACCAGCAGACGGCCGACGTGCAGCGCGCGTCGCTCGACGAGACCGACATCTTCCCGGCCATCAACTTCGTCTATGCCCTGCGCCCCGATCAGAACGTCCGGCTCGGCTACAGCCAGACCGTCAACCGGCCCGAGTTCCGGGAGGTCTCGCCGTTCGAGTTCACCGACGTGGTGGGCGGCCGGGCCATCGTCGGCAACCCCAACCTCAACCAGTCGCTCATCCAGAACGTCGATCTGCGCTGGGAGTGGTTCCCGGGCGCCGAGGAGGTGCTGTCGGCCAGCGTGTTCTACAAGCAGTTCGACGACCCGATCGAGCGCATCGTCGAGCCGACGGCCCAGCTCCGGACCTCGTTCGCCAACGCCGAGACCGCGAGCAACGTCGGCCTCGAGCTCGAGGCCCGCTCCCTCATCGGGCCCTACGTGCTGGTGGGCGCGAACTACACCTACGTGAACTCCGAGGTCTCGCTCTCGCCGGCCGCGCGCCAGGTGCAGACCTCGCTCACGCGCCCGCTCGCCGGCACGTCGCCGCACCTGTTCAACGCTGTCTTCGAGGTGCGGGGGATGGGCTACTCCGGCCGGCTTCTCTTCAACCACTTCGACGATCGGATCAGCGACGTCGGCTCGCTCGGGCTCCCCGACATCATCGAGAAGGGGCGCCACTCGCTCGACTTCATCTTCGCGAAGCGGTTCGACCGCGCGAGCCTCCGGATCGCACTCACCAACCTGACCGACCAGGCCTTCGAGTTCACCCAGGGCGGCACGGGACCTACGCAGCGCATCTTCAACCTGGGGCGCTCGATGAGCTTCGGCGTCACCTATCGCCCGTAGCGCGCGAGAGGCAGGAACAGTGCGCGCAACGCGAGAGTCAAGGCAGCCAACAGGGGGATCAGTGGCGAACGGAAACCATCGAACAGCGGAGGAACCATCAGCAATGAGTGGGATCGCGATGCGGCGGCTGGCCTGCCGTGCTCTTGCGGCGGGTGTCCTGGCCGCGGCTGCCCCGTGGGGCGGCGAGGTCGCCTCCACGCAGGGGAACTTCACCTGTGACGAGGGTGGCGAACAGCCGCTGTGCATCGTCAGCGGCCGGTTGACCAGCGACACGACGTTCACGGCGGACACGCTGTGGCTGCTCGACGGCGCCGTGTTCGTCGACGAGCCGGCCCGGCTGACCATAGAGGCCGGCACCCGGATTTTCGGGCGCTCGGAGACTAACGGCACCCTCATCATCTCGCAGGGCGCGCAGATCCTGGCGAACGGCACGGCCGAGGCGCCGATCGTGATGACGAGCGACGTCGAGGTGGGCGAGCGCGCGCGGGCGGACTGGGGCGGCCTGATCATCAACGGGCGCGCGCCCCTCAACGTGCCCGGCGGCCAGGGCGAGGGTGAGGGCGGTACCGGGATCTACGGCGGCGACGATCCCGACGACGACAGCGGGCACCTCCACTACGTGCGCGTCGAGTTCGCGGGCACGGAGTTCAGCCCCGACAACGAGCTGAACGGCATCGCGTTCCAGGGGGTCGGCCGCCGGACCGAGGTCGACCACATCATGGTCAAGTTCAACAAGGACGACGGCCTGGAGTTCTTCGGCGGCACCGTGGAGGTGAAGCACGTCATCTGCTTCGCCATCGCCGACGACAGCTTCGACTGGACCGACGGCTGGCAGGGCAAGGGCCAGTTCCTGATCGCCATGCAGATGGGGGACGACGCCGACAACGGCTTCGAGTCGGACAACAACGGCGACAACAACAACCTGACGCCGCGTTCCGACCCGACCCTCTACAACGTGACGCTGATCGGCGATCCCTACGACTTCCCGGGCGACGAGAGCGACATCGGCATGCTGCTGCGCGAGGGCACCGCGGCCACCATTCGCAACTTCATCATCACCGGGTTCAAGGAGGCGGCGATCGACATCGATCACACGGCCACCTACGCCCAGGTGACCGAGGGCAACCTGACGCTGGAGCACGGCATCGTCTACGGCAACTGCATCGTCGAGGGCTGCGTCGACAACTTCAAGCCCGACGACGACGACGCGGAGGCCGCCGTCCCCACGATGGAGTACGTGACGGGCGCCCCGAACGTCTACCTGACGGACCCGGTCCTCGGAGCGCCGTCGTACCTCTGCGCCTTCTGTCCCTTCGACCTGATCGATCCGACGCGGAACTTCGCTCCGCGCGAGACGTCGCCGGCCCTGACCGGCATGGTCCGGCCCGCGGTCCCGCCGAACGACGGGTTCTTCGACATCGCGAACTTCATCGGCGCCGTCGGGCCGCCCGGATCGGGTCAGGACGACTGGTTCATGGGATGGACCGACTTCGCGCTCAACTAGCGCGCCCTGACGGGCGCGTCGGGAGTCTGCGCGGGCAGCAACGTGCTGCTGCATCGAGCGTTCTGCGGCGCGGACGCCTGGCGTGCCCTGGCGGGCGCGTCGGGAGTTTGCGCTGGCGCGAGACTCCGATGCCTTCCGTTCTGCGCCACAGACGGCGGGCCGCCGCAGTGGTCGCGGCAGCGGTCTCGGTGTGTCTCGTTGCCGGGGGGTGCTCTTCGGGCGACGGCCCATCCTCTCCGTCCCCGCTCCAGCAGACCTTCCCGTCGCCGGACGAGCTCAGCCGCGCGGTGCTGGCCGCGCTGGCGGATGAGGACGCCGACCACCTCGCCAGCTTGGCCCTGTCCGAGTCGGAGTTCCGCACCGTCGTCTGGCCGGAGCTGCCGTCGAGCCGACCGGAGCGCGGGTTGCCGTTCGACTACGTCTGGGGCGACCTCCACCAGAAGAGCACCAACGCCCTGCGGCGTCTGGTCGCGGGCCACGGGGGACGGCGCTACACGCTGGCCGGGGTAGCCTTCCGGGGCGAGACGACGCCGTACGAGACGTATCGCGTGCACCGGGAAGCCGTCCTCGACCTCCTCGACGAGGAGGGCAACGAGCTGACCCTTCCCCTCTTCGGGTCCATCCTCGAGCGCGACGGCGAGTTCAAGCTCTTCAGCTACGTCGTCGACTGAAGCGCCGGGAGTCTGCGGCTTCCCGCAAGGAGTCCGGCGGCTCCCGCCCTCCGCCGTACCGTCCTCTCCGCCCTCCCCGCTGCGGCCCGAGGCCGGTGCGGTATGCTGGCCGGCGCAGCGCAGCCATAAGCCATCGTTATGGCTGCGGGCTCGGGGCCTCCGTGGGACAGCGGTCGGCGCCGTGCCGGCGGGCCGCGGCAGTGTCGAGGAGGGACGCGTGGACGTCGCCGAACTGCAGGTCTTTCTCACCGTCGCCGCCGAACGGAGCTTCTCGCGGGCGGCGGAGCGGCTGCACCGCACCCAGCCCGCCGTCAGCCAGGCGGTGCGGCGTCTCGAGGAGGGGATCGGCGAGCGGCTGTTCGACCGCTCGTCCAAGGGCGGCCGCCTGACGGAGGCGGGGGAGCTCCTGCTCGGCTACGCGCAGCGACTGGTCCAACTCAAGGCGGAGGCCGAGGGCGCCGTGCGCGAGCTGCAGGAGCTGCGGCGCGGCCGGGTGCTGATCGGTGCGAACGAGGGCGCCGTGCACGTGCTGCTGCCAATCGTCGAGCGCTTCCGCGCCGAGCACCCGGAGGCGCGGGTCGAGGTGCGGCGTTCGTCGGCGCGCCAGATCCCGAGCGAGGTGCTCGGCCGCGGGCTGGACTTCGGGGTGCTGACCTTCCCCGCGCGCGAGCGCGGGCTCCGCTCGCTGCCGCTGGGGGACGACGAGCTGGCGATGCTGATCCACCCGGGGCATCCGTTCGCCCGGCGCAGCAGCGTGACGATGGAGGAGGTCGGCCGCCAGACGGTGATCGCCCACAACGAGGCGTCGCCGGCGCGCGAGCGCGTCCTGCGGCTCTACGAGCAGCGGCACACCGCCATCAACATCCAGATCGCGCTTCCCAGCCTCGACGGCATCAAGCGGGCGGTCGAGATGGGGCTCGGCGTGGCCCTGCTCCCGAAGCGCTGCGCCCTGGCCGAGATCGCCCGCGGTCAACTCGCCGCCGTCCGGGTGTCGCAGCTCCGGCTTGCCCGCCAGGTGCGGCTGGTGTACCGGCGTTCTGGGGAGATGTCGCAGGCCGCGGACGCGTTCCTGGGGGCCGCGCGGGCCGTAGCGCGGGAGGGCTAGACACCGGCCGCCGCCGTCGCCGGCCGCAACTCAAGCCGATTCCACGTCGAACGCCGCGAGCGTCCGCGTCTCGCGGCTGAACTCGATGCCGACGAGGTGGATCGGCGTGCCACGTCCACGGTACTTGTCCGCGTAGCCCCTCGCCTTCAACTGCGACAGCGCCGAGCCGGCGCCAGCCAGCTCCGTCACCTTGAACTCGAAGACGTACACGGCGCCGCCGAAGCGCAGCGTCAGGTCCGCGCGCCCGCGGGCGCTGCTGTCCTCGGCCACCACGTCGAACCCTAGGGCGGCGAGGCACGAGTAGAACACGCTGGCGTAGTAGCCCTCGTAGTCGGCGATGTCGTTCCGGACGTGCCACTGATGCGGGATGCCGTCGAAATGGGCCCGAATCAGCACCTCCACGCCGGCGAAGTCGTTCGTCGCCAGCAGCTCCCGAAACCGCGCGCCGCTCGAGAGCTGCGCCGAGGCGTTCGGGGCCAGGGCATCGAGCAGGCTCGCGTTCAGGCTCTGGCGCACCTCCTGGTTCGGATAGCCCAGGCGGTAGCGGGCCGCGCCTCCCGCGTCTCGCTCGACCCCTTTGATGGTCAGATAGCCGGACTGGAAGAGCAGCGCCTCGGTGCCGACGTCGCCCACGTCGAACTTCGACAACAGTGCGCGGTCGCCGGTCATCGCCTCCAGGTCGAAGGAGCTCACCCGTCGCTCCCGCAGCGTGTTCACCAGGAAGGCCGGCGTGCCGGTCTCGAACCAGTGGGCCTCGAACTCGCGCTGCCTGAACAGCAGCAGCACGTCGTACGGGTTGTAGACGTTGTCCTTCCCCAGCCAGTTGTAGCCGTCGTACCAGCGCCGGATCTGCGCGCGGTCGAGACCCGGCAGCTCGGGCGCGAACACGGCTTCCAGGTCCTCCTCGGTGTATCCGCAAACGGCGGAGTACGTGGGGTTCAGGGTCAGGTCTTCCGGGCTGTTGAGGCCCGAGAACATGCCGGCCTTCGAGAAGCGGCTGACGCCGGTGAGGAAGCTGAACCGGACGTGCGCGTCACAGTCCTTGATGGTCCCGTAGAGCCCGCGCAGGAGGTTGCGGTTGCGGCGGGCGAGTTCGGGATCCTCGAGGGCGTCGAGGATCGGCTTGTCGTACTCGTCCACCAGGACCACCACGCCCCGGCCGGTGCGTTCGCTGAGCGCCGTGATCAGACGCCGCAGGCGTACCGCCGCGCTGGCCGCCCGCACGGGGACGCCGGCGTGTTCTTCGTGGGCCTCCAGTTGATCCGCGAGGTCCTCCTGCAGATAGTCGGGCTGCGTGAAGTCGCCTGCCCCGAAGCTCAGACGAACCACGGCATGGCGGACCGACCAGTCCCAGCGGTCGTGGACGGCCAGGCCGCGGAACAGCGGCTCGCTGCCCTCGAACAGCTCCTTCAGCGTGTCGAGGAACAGGCTCTTGCCGAAACGCCGTGGCCGCGAGAGGAAATAGCGGCCTCCTTCGTCCGCCAGGCGCTTCGCGAAGCGGGTCTTGTCGACGTAGTAGCATCCTTGCTCGCGAAGCGTGCGGAAGGTCTGGATGCCGATGGGAAGCTTGCGTCTCGTCATGGCGCGGCCGGTGTGCGATTATGACCGTCTTCCACGCGTCTCACCCATTCGCGGCCGGCGGATTGCGATCACGGCTCCGCCCGTTCCCAAGCCCGGGCGGCCATCGTGGACGCCTCTTTTGGGCCTTCCTCGACGCTCGATTCGTCGTTGGTACATCGAGCCGCCGGGAATCGCCTATGGGTAACCCAGCGGTGCGGCAAGCGAAGTCACAGCCGCTTCGCACAGTCACCGGTCAGCGGACATCGGGCGCAGTCCGGTCTGGTCTGGTGGCACCAATGCTGGCCGATCTGCCACGCCGGCCAATCGAGTTGGCCCGGAAACTCGGGGTTCAGGTGCCGAGCAGCCCGTACCGCCTCGGTCGCGGAATTCCCATCGATGATCCCAAGACGCCGGAACACGCGTACCACGTGGACATCCGGTTTAACGTCGATCTGCCGCTCCTGCCCTTTGAAGCAGCCGAAGTCGTCCCGGAGTATCCGCGTGGCCATCGACGCGATCCCGGCGCCGACCCCGTGGATCTCCTGCAGTGTCTTCTCCACCTTGGCGGGAGACGCGTTCCTCCAGATGGCGCTGGCGTCTCCGCCGAACCGCTCCCGGACCAATCTGGCCGCGTCTGACAACGTCCTGGCGCCTCGCCGTGCGCCGTACCTGGGACGCACTGCCAGACTGTCCAGCAGCCCAATGAGCTCCATCTCACTCTTGGACGCCAACAGCACTGGATCCAGAAGCCCTTGGCGATTGATCTCCGTCGGAATCCGCCACACCCTCTGCCACGGCATGCCGCGATCGAAGGCTACAGCGATCAGAAACGCGAAAGGACTCTTTCGAATGAGCCTTCGGGTTTCCGCGTCCAGCTCGTTCCAGTCGGAATCAGCACGGGTCTGGCCGTATGCCTTGAGTTGCTCCACGATCGCCTTCGGTTCCATCGATGGTGCTCGCCCCGAATGGGCTACATGGGGCTGGCGAGGGAGGCTACCGCCGTTATCGCACGCGTCACGGCCGGTCCCGCTCGCCGTCGTCGCCGATGCGGCCCCGCGTCGGGCCGGCCGGTCGCCCTCCAGACGCCTCCGCGGGGCACGCTGATCGACTCGGTCGCCGGACTACCATGTCGCGGACAGATCGTCGACCAGAGGGATGATCATGCATCGCTTGGCTCGAAAGACCGCCAAAAGCTCGCATGCGGTTCCGTGAAGAAGAGCTTGACCTTGTCTCCGTCCTTTCCGGTTATCTCAATCTCTACGACCTCGCCCGTTATCTTCTTGGTGTCCGGAGGCCCGACGAAGCACAATGTTCGGGTCTCGTGTGGTCTCTTCAACGCCCCGAGCACGGCGGCGCGCGTGAGCCGTCGGCCATAGTTGTGGTGATGAAGCCTGCACAGGAGTATCAAGTTGCCGGCGTGTCGGGCTCCACGCGCAGATCTCAAATCCACGTGGTGGGCCTCAATCACACGCTGGCGCACTTCCGCCGACTCGATGTAGCTCCCAGCCGGCGCCAGTTCGTGCGGCGACCTCACGCACAGGCACATCTGGCAGTGAAACGCGTACTGATTGATTTTCAGATCGCTGACCTGCAGCTTCTCGAGACGCGGCGTCGCCGCCCCGGCCCCACCGCCCTCCGACTTCGCCGCGCCCCCTGCGCGCTCCTTCTCCTTCACAGATGGTCCTGCACCCGCGCTTTCCGGAATGGGACCCGGGCTGGGCACGTTTCGCGCGGGGTCGGGCTTGAACGGCGCGTGCCCAGACATTGCTTCGCCGACTTCGCTGTCGTCGTCTTCGCGTTCATCGTCCTCGGTGGCGCCCTCCGTCTCGACTCCGCCCTCGGCCGACCGCGACACACGCGCCGGCCGACCGTAGCTCGGATCATCGACTTCTGCGTCCAGAACCAGTTCCAGGGCCGTCAGGTCCAAGGGGCGAGCCGCAGGCTTGAACACAAGCTGGGCGGCGAGCGCCCGGTACAATGCGCGCGACCCTTGCCGATTCCGCTTGACCCAGAACACGCCGGACTCGACATCCAGCCCCGCTTCGGCCGCGACCTCATACGACTTACCGCGGAGACGGTACTCTGCGACAACGTCGTCCGCCAAGCGAACGCTCTTGATTCGCAACAACCTGCTGGGCCAATCACGCCATGCCAACTCTGGATCGACGCCTAGCAGCCCGTGGCGGAAGTGTGTTTCGCTGAGCTGCCAGGTCAAGTGGCTTGAGGAT